>JBBSJG010000015.1:0-28114 GCA_038257485.1 Longimicrobiales bacterium
ACACCCACAAGCTTGATCGCATCCGTAAGACCCTGCACGCTCCACTCCGCATCCTGGAGCACAATTGCCGCAACAGCGTTCACCGCGCGTTGTCCGTCATCGAGCGCGGGCGCGTCGACGGGCGTCATGAAGAGCGGTGCCAGTGCGTCATTGATATCCGCGAAGGTCATGAGATGGGACCGTACCGCCGCGACGCCGATGGCGACCGCATCCACCGGTAGCTGCGCATTCTCCTGCGTGAGGAACGGTCGCACCGCGTCGATCAGGTCATCGAGCTGCATGGCCTCGATATGCTTGCCGGAGAGCCAGCGGAGCTTCGTCGGATCGAAGACGACGTCGGCGGCGCCGATGCGGTCGAGCGAGATCTCCGCAATGAGTTGCTCGCGCGGCAGGAACTCCGACCCCGTGGGGCTCGACCACGACAACAGCGACAGGTAGTTCACGAGTGCGTCGGGATGGTATCCCGCCTCCCGATACTCGGCGATCGATTGTGCGCCATTGCGCTTCGACAGCTTCTGGCGATCCTCGCCCAGGACCGTCGGTACGTGCGCGAACGCAGGCAGCGCGTGATCGAATGCCTCGAACATGAGCACCTGGCGGTGCGTGTTCGACAGGTGGCCGACACCGCGGATCACATGCGTGATGCGCATCGCAATGTCGTCGCACACCACCGCGAAGTTGTATGTCGCCAGGCCGTCCGGCCGCACAATGATGAAGTCGCCCAGCTCACTGCTGTTCACGCGCACATCGCCATAGACGATGTCGTGCACGACAATCTCGCGGTCGTGTGGGACTGCGAAGCGGAGTGACGGGACCCGCCCTTGAGCAACGCGCTCAGCGCGCTCCGTCCCGGTGAGGTTGCGGCAGCGCCCGCTGTAGTGGGGCTGCCCACCACGCGCGAGCGTGGCCTCACGCTCGGCATCGAGCTCGTCCTTCGTGCAGAAGCACGGATATGCGTAATCGCGCGCAAGCAGATCATCCGCGGCCGTTCGGTAGGAGGCGAGACGCTCGGACTGACGGTATGGCCCGTCGATGCCGCCCTGAAGCGGGCCTTCATCAGGATCCAAGCCGAGCCAGTGCAGGTCCGCATGAATCGCGTCCTCCGATGTCGCGACGTTGCGCTCGACATCAGTATCCTCGATGCGCAGGACGAATGAGCCGCCTGCACTGCGCGTAACCAGCCAGTTCAGTACGGCGGCGCGCGCATTGCCGACATGGAGCATGCCCGTTGGGCTCGGAGCGAAACGGGTACGCATCAGGACTTCACGGAAAAGTGCTCGAGGATCTTTCGGCCGAGCATGTCCGAGAAGCCCGGTACGGCCGCGATCTCCTCCGCAGTCGCGCCCTTCAATGCGCGCACACTGCCGAAGTGCTCGAGCAGCGCGCGTTGACGCGCCGGCCCGATGCCGGGGATCGTGGACAGTTCACTCGACAATGTTCTCTTCCCTCGCAGCTTGCGGTTGTACGTGATCGCGAATCGATGCGCTTCGTTGCGAATCCGCTGCAACAGTCGCAGCGCATCATCTGTGCGCGGCAGACGCAGCGGCTCCGGGCGGCCGACAAGGTAGATTTCCTCTTCACGCTTCGCCAGACTCGCAAATGTCACGTCCTTCGCGCCCGCCTTTGCTGCAGCACCCACCGCCGCGCCGAGCTGGCCCTTGCCACCGTCGATCAGCGCGAGCTCCGGCAGCGGCAGATTCTCTTCGATGCGCTTCGTGAAATAGCGCTCCACCACTTCCGCCATCGACAGGAAGTCGTCGTTCCCCCACTCGCCGCGGATCTTGAAGCGGCGATACTCGGACTTGTCCGGCTCGCCATTCTGGAACACCACGCCACTGCCGACCAGCTCACTGCCCTGCGTATGCGAGATGTCGAAGCACACGATCATGCGGGGGACCATCTTCATGCCCAGCGCTTCCTGCAGCTCGTACAGCGCGTCGTCGGCGCGCGTGCCGACGCGGTCCGCCATCACCGCGCGCTCCTCGAGCAGGTGCCGCGCGTTCTGGCTCGCCAGGTCCAGCATGCGCTGCTTCTCGCCTTTGACTGGCACATAGGTCGTGATGCGGCGCCTGGCGTGCGTGGTGAGCAGTTCCTCGATCGTCAGGCGATCCTCGAACTCTGTCGGGAACAGGATGTCCTTGGGCAGATCGCGCAGCCCCATGTCGCCACGCCCGAGATACATCCGGATCGCCGCAGACGACAGCAGCTCGGCGTCCTCTTCGTCCGTCACGTTCTCGAAGAAATCGACTTCCCTGCCCAGCAGCTTGCCGTTGCGGATGCGGAGCAGCACGGCACACCCGCGGTCGCCGTCACGCGCGGTGCCGAGCACATCCACATTCGTACCACGCACATCGAGCATGCGTTGACGTCGCTCGATCGACTCCAGACCCGCCAGCGTGTCGCGCAGTGTGGCCGCCCGTTCGAAGTCGAGCGCATCGGCGGCGTCGCGCATAGTCTGCTCGATCCGCTTCCGCACGTCGTCCGTCTTACCACCCAGCACCTCCACGATGTCCTTGATCATCGCCATGTAGGACGCCTGGCTCTGCAGCCCCACACACGGTGCCTGGCAACGCCCGATGTGGTAGTCCAGACACGGCCGCTCCGGTGCTTCCGTCGGGAGGTCGTAGCGGCAACTCCGAACGGTGAACAACCGCTTCACCAGCTCCAGCGCCTGCCGCATCGCGCCGACCTCCGTGAACGGGCCGAAATATCGCGCTCCGTCGTTCTCCAGTCGGCGGGTCACGTAGACGCGCGGATACGGCTCCTGCATCGTGACCTTGATGTACGGATACTTCTTGTCGTCCTTGAGCCTGATGTTGAACCGGGGATGGTGCTGCTTGATGAGGTTCGCTTCGAGCAGCAGCGCTTCGGCTTCGGAGCCCACGACAATCGTGTCGATGTCCCGCACCCGCCGCAGCATCTCGCGGTTCTTGAGCGAGGTCGAGGCGTCGATCGCGAAGTGGCTGCGCACCCGTGCACGCAGCGAGTTGGCCTTGCCGATATAGATGAACTCGCCCGACGCGTCCTTGAACAGGTACACGCCGGGGCGGGCTGGTAGATGCTGTAGCTTGCGCTCGAGGTTCTCTTGCACGTCGAAATGTACCGGATTCGTTGGATTCCCGTGTGCCGCTTATACCCCGCTATCGCCGGATTATCCGCTTCACCAGCTGACGGGATTGCGGCACGCCCGAAAACCACGTAATGGCCAGGTACAGGATACCGACGGGAGGAACGACTACCACTGCCCGGACGAATGGCGCCCCGACCGGCATGAACTGCGCGATCGCCCGCCCAACCAAAGCCGCAACGATGGCAGCACCAAACATATGCAGCAGCGCTGACCTGCCCGCCCCCACCTCCCCCACGGTCTGGCGGAGTGAGCGCCGCAGGAGAAACCACTCGACCCACGCCCCCAGCGCCGACCCGAGCCCCAGACCGACCGCGCCGAGTGCCAGCACCTCCGTCACATGGATCCGATCGAACGGGAACATCAGAGCCCCGCCGACGCCCGCCGCGATCATGACCCGCTTGACCGCCGTCTTCGCCGGCGTCCTGGTATCACCCAACGCGAAGAACGTGGACGAGAACAGCCGCGTGCCGGTCGATGCCACCAGGCCCAGGCTGTACGCGGCCAGGATGGCATACACCTGCAGCGTCTCGGACCGCCCGAATGCGCCGTTCTGAAGCACACCGCCGACCAGGACATCGCCAAGAATCAGGAACACGACGAACGAGGGCACGACGAAGAAATAGATCTGGCGCAGCCCGCTGTTGACGCGTTCCCGCAGCTGGTCCATGGACCCCGTCCCCTCGCGGGCGAGGCTCGGCAACTCGGACGCGGCGACCGACATGCCGAACAGGCTGATCGGCAGCATGTACAGCAGCATTGCACCCGACAGTGCCGTCAAGGAGCCCACAGACAGGAACGTGACAAGCCACATGTCCAGATACGAGCTCAGCTGCACCACGCCCCGTCCTGTGATTGCAGGGCCCGCGTTACGCGCGATCTCCCGAACCGCGGGCATCTTCGGCGCCCAGCCGATTTTGAGCTCGCGCTCGAGCCGCAACACGAACGGGACCTGCACCAGGAACTGCAGCACGCCGCCCACCAGGGCACCCCACGCCAGCGCGACCGTCAGGCCGCTCAGCCACGCCGCCATCGCTTCGGGCGAGGCGCCCGCATCCGGCCGCGACCGTCCGAACAGCACCAGTGTCGTAATAATCGCGGCGTTCCACAGCACCGGCGCCACATACGAGACAAAGAACTTGCGATGACTGTTCTGCACGCCGAGCGCCCACGCAGACAACACGAGTACGGACGTCATCGGGAAGATGATGCGCAGGCATGCGATCGTCAGCTCCCTCCTCAGGCCCTCGTACTCCGGCGCACCCACCGTCACCAGCAGCGGCGCGGCGAAGTAGCCGATCAGCCCGAGCATCCCCGACAGCGCCAGCAGCAGCGTGAACACGGCACCGGCAACGCGCCCTGCTTCTTCCCTGCGATCGTCCTTCAGCAGCCTGGTATACACCGGGATGAACGACGCGCTGAGTGTGCCCTCGCCCAGCAGGTTCTGCAGGAAGTTCGGGATCTTGAGTGCCGTGTTGAATGCGTCACTGTAGAGCGAATTACCTAGCGCGCCGGCCATGAAGCGCGCGCGCACAATGCCCGCAATGCGACTGAGCAGGATGCCCGCGGCTACGAGATGGGCGGACCCTCTTTCGGGCGGCGTCTGCGGACCGTCCGGCGTTTGCAGAGACGAAGGCCCCGGCGACTCCTGGTCGGATACTTCACTCGATCCCGGCTGCATTCCCTGCTGTTCGGGTTCCGCCGGGGGCTCTGGATCATGTATGGACATTCGGCTCCTGATGCACGTCGCATGACACGCCCGCCCACTCAGGCATGGATCGGTCCAGAATCACCGGCATCGCATCATGCATCCGCGACAGGATCCCCGGCCCATACGCCGCCAGCATCGGAACCACATTCAACACGCGCTCCTGCGGCGCACCATCGGGATGAATCGACGCCGCCGCGCGGCGCAGCTGCTCGATCCGATCGCCGTTCCTCGCCCGGAACTGCTTCTCGATCTGCTTTTCTATGCGACGTACTTCGGTCCCCGCTCGGTAGCGCGAGCTGCGTACGGGTCCGGCCAGCGTTACATCCACCTCGGGAACGGACTCCTCGAGTGCGCGGTATGCCTCCGTGACCGCGCGGTCCACCGCACGCAAGGCGTCGCGCACACCCGCGGGCAACGCCGCCTTCACCAGGTCGCTTACAACCTTCGCGAACGGTCCGCGCACGGACTCCACGTCGTAGTTCATCTTCGCGAGTGTGCGGTCCACCTTCTCGTCCACGACCGTCATGCCATGGCGAGGATAGATCACCGGCGCCATGATGCCATGCGCCTCGAACAGGCAGCCGATCTGCGCGAAGTACGCGGTCTCCGCAGGGCCACCGACATACGAGAGCGTGGGAAATACGGCGCTCTCCACGACAGGTCGCAGGAATACGTTCGCCGACAGCATCTGCGGGTCGCGCTTCGCCTCCGCCAACAGTGCGTCATGATCGATGCGCTCGCCATTCCGCCGCAGCAACCAGCCGCCTCGCTCGCGCAGCAGGCGGTCTCGCCCCGCGTCCCGCAGCAGGAACACATTGGATGCGTCGGGTGTGAGCGACACCTGTGGCGGATACCCGGCCGCTTCCAGCTTTGCGGACTGCGCGACGACCAGCGCTTCGTGCGCTTCAGCATGTACCAGCTCGTGCAGCATGACCGGCAGCGACGCTGTCTTGATCGACGGATGCGCCGAGCTCACGATCGCGATCGGAAAGGACGCGAGCAGTTCGGCGAGCATGTCCTCGAACGCGGCCGCCACCGTGCGCTCCGGCGAGTAGGTGCGCCGCAGCAATGCGCGCACATCCCCGCCGTATCCGTCCGGCGGTAGCAGTGCGACGATCTCTTCGATCGCGTGTTCGACACCCGGTCCAAGTACGCGTCGCGACATCGGCCAGGCGGGCGTGTCGTCCGCACTCGCCACGCGGACGTCGCGCGGGTACTGATACGCGTCCAGCACCCGCACGTGATCTACCTCGGCCCAGTCGTGGTCGTCCGCCGCGACCCAGAACACCGCCAGCACGGGGACGCCGAGCGCAGCCTCCAGCGAGGCTGCGAGACGGACGGCCGACAGCGCCTTGTAGATGGTATAGAGCGGACCTGTGAACAGGCCCGCCTGCTGCCCCGTTGTAACCACGAACCCGTCCCCGGCAAGGACGCGGTCGAGCTTCGCGCGCGCTGCGTCGTTCAGCGGACGGTATGCATCCGCCACCCGCGCTCGCGCCGCGGCATCCATGCGGTCGCGTACTTCGGCTGCCTTGCGCGCGTATGCCTGGATGTCCGCGGGATGGCCGGTGTAGAACGGCGCGAGCGCCGCCTCGCCCGTGGTATAGTCGCGGATGAAACGGGACGTGCCCGCGGACAGCAGCAGACGAGGATCTGTCATTCCAGCCCTTTGTGATACGGCTCGCCGCGCGCGATGGTGCCCGCGCGGTACAGCTGTTCCGCAAGGACGAGACGGGCGAGCTCGTGCGTCAGGGTGAAGTCCGAAAGCCGCAGCTGTCGCGTCGCTCGCGCAATCACGGACGGCCCCAGCCCGATCGCGCCACCAATGACAAACGCGACTCCCGCACTGCCCTGCACAGCTAGCTGCTGCAGGTACTGCGAGAGTCGCGTCGATGGCCACATATCGCCCGTACGCGTCAGAGCGATCACTTCGAAACCGTCCGGAACACGCTGGAGAATCCGTTCCGCTTCCGCATTCCGTACGGTCTCGTCACTCGTGCCCTTGTGCGCACGCTCTTCTTTCACTTCCGATACGTCCAGACTCCAGTACCTCGCCGCACGGCGTTCGTATTCCGCGATCGGCTCCGACAACAGCCTGGCCGGTTTGCCTACCGCGACCACGCGCACTTTCAACAGCGGCCTCGATGCAGGATCAGGCGTAGACTCCGCGCAGCTTGTGCACTGCGGCTACACGGTCGATGGCGACCATGTAGGACGCCGTCCGCATGTTCACATTGTGTTCCTTCGCATAGGCATGTGTCTCCGTGAACGCGCGCGTCATCACCTCGCGCAGCCGCTGCACGACCGTCTCCTCGTTCCAGTAGTACCCCTCGCGGTTCTGTACCCACTCGAAGTAACTCACCGTTACACCGCCCGCGTTCGCCAGGATGTCCGGAATGACGAACACACCGTTGTCCTCCAGGATCTGATCGGCATACGCAGTCGTCGGGCCGTTCGCCCCTTCCGCGATGATCTTCGCCTTGATACGCCCCGCGTTCTTCCGCGTGATGACGTTCTCGAGCGCCGCGGGAACAAGCACGTCGCAGTCGAGCTCGAGCAGCTGCTCATTGGTGACCGGCTCGCCACCCGGGAACCCATCGAGGAAGCGGTTCGCCTTGATCCAGTCGAGCGCATCGCTGATCTTGATGCCGCCGGGATTGTAAACCCCACCCGACTTGTCGCTGATCGCGATGATGGTCATGCCTTCCCGCTCGCACAACGTAGCCGCGACGGAGCCGACATTGCCGAACCCCTGCACTGCGACCCGTGTGCCCGCCAGCGGCATTCCCAGCTCGCGCAGCGCTTCCTTGATCACGATCTTCACACCACGCCCCGTCGCTTCTCGCCGGCCGCGCGATCCGCCCATGGCGATCGGCTTGCCCGTCACCACTGCCGTCACCGTGTGGCGCTTGTGCATGGAGTACGTGTCCATGATCCATGCCATCACCTGCTCGTTCGTGTTCACGTCCGGCGCCGGTACATCCGATTCAGGGCCGAGCGTATCCATGATCGACGACGTATAACGGCGCGTCAGCCGCTCCAGTTCGCCCATCGACAGCCGCGACGGCTCGCAGATCACGCCGCCCTTCGCGCCACCAAATGGGATGTCCACGACTGCGCACTTCCAGGTCATCCAGGCCGCCAGTGCTGTCACTTCATCCAGCGAAACACCCATGTCGAACCGGATGCCACCCTTCGCCGGACCGCGCGATGTATTGTAGAGCACACGGTAGCCCGTAAATACTTCGACCTCGCCATTGTCCATCGCGACCGGCACCGATGTGATGATCTGCTTCTCAGGGTGCATCAGAATCTTGTAGATATTCCGATCCAGCCCCAGCAGCTGCGCCGCGTGGTCGAAGCGCTCCTTCATCGCTTCGAACGGATTCTCCTCGTTGCTTACACCGGCCCCAGGGCTCGACGTTTCCATGCGTTCGTTCATCCTCTGCTATTCAGCTTCGCCTGCGGCGATGACAGTATCGCGCAGAAAGCGTTCGTTATCACGATACGGATAGTCTTCATTGAAGTGCAGCCCGCGACTCTCGTGTCGCTGCAGCGCACACTGTACGATCAGCTGGGCGACACATGCGAGATTACGGACTTCGACAGCCTCCGGATCGAGTGCGTTCGACGACCGGATCCCTTCGATCACCGCTCGCAGGCTCACCAGCTCAACCTCCGCCTCACGCATCCCGGCAGTCTGCCGGACAATCCCGGTGCTCTCCCACATCAGGTCGCGGATCCGACTCCGGACCTCTGCCACCGTCATGGTATGATCCGGTAACGCGACCGCCGGCTCGGACCCCATCCGTCGCACTGCCGCCTGTCCGCACCGCACCCGCAGTTCCAACGGCACCTGCTCACTCGCGCGGTGGCTGTAAACTACCGCTTCCAGCAAAGAATTTGATGCTAGGCGATTCGCCCCATGGACGCCAGTGCAGGCAACCTCACCGGCCGCGTACAGCCCCGGGATCGTCGTGCGGCCGTCCGCGTCCGTCAGCACACCACCGCATGCGTAGTGCGCCGCCGGCACCACCGGGATGGGCTCCGTGCGAATGTCGATGCCCCGGGCAGCGCATTCGGCCAGAATCCCGGGAAACCGCTCCTCGATCTCCGTTGGCGGGATCGGCGACAGGTCCAGCAACGCATGCGCCGCGCCCGTATCCTTCATGTACCGGTCGATCTGCCGGGCGACGATGTCGCGCGGCGCCAGCGATCCCAGCGCGTGGTCGATCGGCAGCAGCGCCCCGTCGAGTGTGCGCAGTACCGCACCCTCGCCGCGAACGGCCTCCGAAATCAGGAACGCACGCTGTTCGGCGGGATACAGCGCCGTCGGGTGGAATTGGACGAACTCGAGGTTCGCGATGGAAGCACCGGCACGGTACGCCATGGCGACGCCGTCGCCTGTGGCGATATCCGGATTGGTGGTGTGGCGGAATGCCTGGCCGATACCACCCGTTGCGATCAGCGTGACGCAGGCATGGAACGAAACGAGCTCGCCGATCCGATGGTCGAGGACGAGTGCGCCGCCGCAGCGCGTGCCCGGCCCGCCGTCCGAGGCGCCGACAAGCAGATCGATGGCGACGGTGTCCTCGTACAACTCGATGTTCGGATGCTCCGCCACCGCCTGCAGCAGCGCGCGCTCGATCTCCTTGCCCGTGAAATCGCCCGCATGGAGGATGCGACGGCGGGAATGTCCACCTTCACGGCCGAACGAGAAGTCGCCGCCGTTGCGCGTGAAGCGAACACCCCAGTCGATGAGGTCACGCACGCGCGCGGGACCCTCTTCCACCAGGTCGAGCACGGCCGTGGTGTGACACAGGCCTGCACCGGCGACGAGCGTATCGCGCACATGCAGCGCAGTCTCGTCCTCGGGCGCCATCACCGCCGCGATGCCGCCCTGCGCGTAGTTCGTGCTGGAAGCCGCGCGCTCCTTCTTCGTGACGATCGCGACAGTCCCATGGGCCGCCGCCTTGAGGGCGTAGCTCAGCCCCGCGATGCCACTGCCGAGGACCAGTACGTCGACCTGCTGCTCACGAATCATTTGCCCAACTCCAGGACTTCCCCAAGCAGGATCTCCGCGTCATCCTCCGGTTCCACGGATTGCTCGAGCACCCAGACCCTCGAGGCCGGCAGCACGCGCCGCAGCTTGACCCAGTCCTTGGCCGTCGTGATGATCGGCGAGGCACCAGCCGCGCGCAGAATCGATTCCGCATCCATCGCGGAATACTCGTGGTGATCGGGAAAGAAAGCCACCGCCTTCGTTGCTGCACCGGCCCCATGTGCGTTCAGAACAAACGCGTCCGGCGTCGCAATCGCCGCGACGGCCAGTGCCGCCTGTGGCGGCGGAGCGGCGAGCTCGCCGTCATGCATCCATGTGCGCGCACGCAGGCACACAATGCCAATGCGAGGGGATGCGACGGCGGAACGGATCGCCGCCGCGGTCGCGCGCGCGGCTTCCAGCGTCGCAGTGCGGCGAGTCACGATGACCCAGTCCGCACGGGCGAGTGCGGAGACATCCTCCCGCCATGGACCTCTCGGCAGCGCCCGGCGGCCTCGATGCCAGCTCTCCGCTGCCACAAGCACGATGTCGAGGTCCCTCGCCAGACGACGGTGCTGGAACGCGTCGTCGAGCACGAGGATGTCAGCACCCTCCGCGATGGCCGCGCGACCGGTCGCGACGCGATCCCGGCCCGCATGCACCGGCACCTGCGGGTTCATCTCGCGATGGAGCGCCGGCTCGTCATCGGCATAGCCGCCGTGCAGCACCGCAGGCCTGCGCCCTGCCGCATGCAGCGATCCCGCCAGCCACGCCGTCACGGGTGTCTTCCCTGCGCCACCCACCGCCAGGTTGCCCACGCTCACAACCGGCACGGTGAGTTTCGTGCGCTCGAGTGCGCCGCCTTCATACAACGCATTGCGCACGGTGGTCACGCCGCGGAACATGAGCTCCACGGGCGCAGTGACGACATCGAGGGCGCGACCGGCACCGCCCAGTTCGCCGGCCCACCACCGGGTCACAACGTCGTGCAGCGATTTCATCGAACCTTCGTCGCCACTGCGTCGTCGAGCTCGCGCGTCAGCGTATCAAGCGAGGCCTTGAGCTGCGCCGCGTAGCCATCGAGCTCATCCGCCGTCGCCTCACGCGGAACCACGATCGGCTCACCGAACCCGAGCAGCACGCGTGAAAAAGGCTTGGGAATGAGGAAGCGGTCCCATCCGCCGACCCACCATCCGCGCGACGCCGCTGCGCTGGCAGGCACGATCGGAAGACCCGTCACCTGTGCTGCGATGAGCACACCGTGCTTGACCTCCTCGCGCGGACCGCGCGGACCGTCCGGCGTGAACACCAGCATCTTGCCCTTGCGCGCATGACGGAGCATTTCGCGCAGCGCGCCCGTCCCGCCGCGGCTCGATGAACCGCGCACCGGATCAAAGCCCCAATGCTGAACCATGCGCGCGATGTATTCGCCGTCGCCGGACTTGCTGATGATGGGAACCAGGCCGCGGCCCCGGTGATGATAGGTGAGCGGCAGAAGGCGACCGTGCCAGTGCGCGAAGATCAGCCCGCTGTTCGTCGCAAAGTTCGCGTCGTACGGCGCACGTCCCCGCACCTCCCACCGGCAGCTGCCGAGCAGCACGTCCAGCACAGCCTGCCCCGCCCTGCTCCCGAGACGGTATCGCAGCTCTTCCTTCATTTGATCAGCTCGGCGGCGAGCTCGACAACGCGGTCTGCGGCAGTCGGTGACCCGGCTGGCGCCCGGAGTTTCGCGCGCACCTTCGCCAGGCCTTCCACCGCGCGCACACGTTCGGCTGACGTCTCGTCGAGCAGCGGCAGCACCGCTTCCGCGAGTCGGTCCCCCGTTACGTCGTTCTGGAGCAGCTCCGTTGCCAGGCGCTCGCCCGCGACCAGATTTACCAGCCCCACATGCGGCACCTCGACAAGGTGCTCCGCGACCATGTATGTAAGCGGATTCATCCGGTACGCGACGACGAGCGGCGTTCCCGACAGCGCTGCCTGGAGCGTGCCCGTGCCGGACTTTACGATCGCCGCGCGTGCGTGGTTCAGCAGTTCCCATGCATCGGCGGTACGCGGCAGTGTGAGACCCTCATACGCGTCGCCCTTCAGACCGCTCCCGGCTGCTACCACCGGTTGCACCTCCGGCATCCGCTGCATCACACGCCTTGCTGCCCCGGCGAACGGCGCGAGATGGCGCTCTACTTCCTGGCGTCGCGATCCCGGGAACAGCGCGAGGATCGGCCTCGCCGGGTCTACGCCCAGCGATGCACAAAAATCCACCCGCGTTCGTGTCGGCCTGGGGTGGTCAAGCAGTGGATGACCGACAAAATGCGCAGTCGCACCAGCCGCGCGGAACAGCGGCTCTTCGAACGGGAGTATGACCGCGAGTGCATCCGTCAGTCGTGCGAGATCATCGATGCGGCTGCGGTGCCATGCCCACACCTGCGGCGCGATGTAGTACAATACCGGAATGCGTTCGGCCTTCGCGTAGCGGGCGAGTCGCAAATTGAACCCGGGATAATCGATCGGGATGACGAGGTCCGGCCGGTCCTTGCGCAGTCGATCGCGAACCGTGGACAGGAGGTCGATGAAGAAGGGCAGCCTGCCGACCACTTCGGCGATGCCCATCACCGCGAGGTCGTCCACATGGGCGAGGAGTCGAACGCCTTCCGCGGCCATGAGCGGGCCACCCAGGCCGTACAGGTCGGCGTCCGGCCAGCGCAGTTTGAGCGAGCGCGCCACCGCCGCGCCATGGAGGTCGCCGGAGGGCTCGCCCGCAGAGAGAAAGATGCGTGGCGCGCTCACACGCCGTGTCGGCTGATCCGCTCGATGATTTCCAGTGCAACGGCGAGCGCGCGACGGCCATCGTCCCCGGTCACCGGCACCGGCGCTTCGCCGCGAACTGCCGCAATGAAGCTCGTGAGCTCGCGTCGGAGCGGCTCCCCTTCCACGCCCTGCAGTGAGATCCGTTCGACAAGTTCGATCAGGCCACCCGCAGGCAATGCCATCGCGGACGGCGAGGCATCCATGGTGAGACCGTTTGCGGCAGTGTTCGCGGCAGCCTGCAATGCCTCCAGTGACACGCCGGGCTTCAGACGAAGGTATTCGCCGCGTCCCGCTGCCAGATCGAGACTGATGTACCCGGAGCGCTGGAAGAAGCGGATCTTCCGCATCCGTTCGAGCGAGATGCGGCTCGCGGTAAGGTTTGCAACGCCACCCCCCTCGAACTCGAGCCGTGCATTCGCGATGTCGGGGCTGGTCGTAAGGACCGCGACGCCGACCGCAGCGATCGCCTGCACGGGTCGGCGCATCAGGCTCAGCACCAGATCGAGGTCGTGGATCATCAAGTCGAGCACGACCGCGACGTCCGTACCGCGCGCGGCGAATGGTGAGAGCCGGTGGCTCTCCACGAACATCGGCTCTTCCAGATACGGCTCGCACGCCTGGATCGCCGCATTGAACCGCTCGACGTGACCGATCTGGACGAGGGCGCCAGTCTTTTTTGCCGCTTCCAGGATCCGGTCGGCCGCCTCGATCGTCGGTGCGATCGGCTTCTCGATCAGCACATGAACGCCGCGCGCGAGCGCAGGCACTGCGATGTCCTCGTGCGCGCTGGTCGTGACTGCAATGACAAGCGCATCGACCTGCGACAACAGGTCGTCCAGGTTCTCGAATGCAGGGACTCCCAGCTGTGCCGCCACTTCTGCAAGTCGATCCGCACTGGCGTCATGGATTCCTACCATGAGCGCACCGTCGATCTCCTTCAACAGGCGGGCGTGATGGAATCCGAGACTCCCAACGCCCGCGACACCGATCCGGATCGCGGCCACGCTAGACCGTCACGCCGCGTTCACTTTGCTCGATGAACTGCAACAGCGCTTCCAGTTCCGGCGAACTCTGCAATGTGGAGCGCGCCTCGACAACGGCGTCACGCACATTCAGGTCCGACTGGAACAGAAGACGGTACGCGCGTCGAATCTCCTTCCGCACCTCGAGCGTGAACCCCCGCCGCTGCAGGCCGATCGAGTTGAGCCCGAACAGCCGCATCGGATGACCCGACGCCTTCACGTACGGCGGCACGTCCTTGCGCACTGCGGACATCCCGCCAATGAAGGCATGCGAACCGATCCGCGCGAACTGGTGAACCGCAGACATGCCGCCGATCACGACCCAGTCGCCCACTGTCGCGTGGCCACCCATGTTCACTGCATTCGCGATCACGACATGGTCGCCGATCACGCAATCATGCGCGACATGTGCATACGCCATGATCAGGCAGTCACTGCCGATGTCCGTGCTGCCCCTGGCCGCTGAACCGCGATTGAGCGTGGCGAACTCGCGCACGACCGTGCGATCACCCACCACCAGGCGCGACGACTCGCCCGCATACTTGAGATCCTGCGGGTCGCCACCCAGCGCGGCGCCCTTGTGCAGCCGACAGTTCTCGCCGACCATCGTGTCCCGCTCGACAATCACATGCGCGCCAACCCGCGTACCTGCACCGATCACGACATTCGGACCGATCACGGCATACGGTTCGACATGGACGCCCGCACCCAACTGCGCGGACTCGTCGATCACCGCGGACGGGTGAATCTGGGCAGCGATCGTTGCCGCGGATCTCATCAGCGTCACTTGTCCATGATGGCGGCCATGAACTCCGCTTCCGCGGCAACGTGTCCGTCCACATATCCAACGCCGCGCATCTTTGCCATACTGCGACGGAACTGGAGGACCTCGACCTCGAAGCGGATCTGGTCGCCCGGTGTCACCGGCCTGCGCCACTTCACATTATCCATCGACATGAAATAGACGACTTTCTCGTCGATGTTCTCGATCTGGTCCATGATCAGCAGACCGCCGACCTGCGCCATCGCTTCAATGATGAGCACACCCGGCATGATGGGATGGCCGGGGTAGTGACCCATGAAGAACGGCTCATTGATCGTGACGTTCTTGATGCCGACGATGCGCTTGCCCTGCTCGAACTCGATGATGCGGTCGACCAGGAGCATCGGGTATCGGTGCGGCAGGTGCTGCATGATCTTCTGGATGTCCACAATCGGCTTCTGACCATGCTTCGCATCAGCAGCGAGCAATGCGCGAACCAGCGCGACGTTGCCCGCGTGGCTCGGACGGTCCGCAATCACGTGACCGCGGATACGCCTGCCCGCCAGCATCAGATCACCGACGATATCGCCCGTCTTGTGACGCACGAATTCGTCCGGCCACCGCAATGCGCCACTGATGAGCTGATGTTCGTTGAGCACGATGGCGTTCTCGAGCGTAACACCCTGCGCCAGGCCGCGGTCGCGCAAAGAGTCTGCGTCTTTCATGAATCCGAATGTGCGTGCAGCCGCGATGTGCTCTGCGAAGTCGCCACCCGACACGTCGAACGAGCCATACTGGCGTCGGATCATCGGATGCTCGAACTCGATGGTCGTCGACACACGGTACTGCGGCGATGGCACGACCGTGTACGACTCGCCTCGCTCGGTGACTGCCGTCACCGAGTCCTTCACGACCAGCACCGCCGCATTGGCCGCCTGCTCGACGACGCCCGCGGTCGTCAGTGTCTCGAAGAATGGGCGGAAGCTGCCGTCCATGATCGGCACTTCCGGTCCGTCGAGCTCCACAATCAGGTTGTCGATGCCGAGTGCGCCCACCGCCGCAAGCAGATGCTCGACCGTATAGGCACTTGCATCGCCCGCGGCCAACGTGGTGCCGCGGTCCGTTGAGGCGACATGCTCCACCAGCGCAGGAATCGACGGCGATCCCGGCAGGTCCGTTCGCACAAAACGGATCCCGCTGTTCTCCCCGCCCGGTCGGAACTGGAGCGTGGTGTCCTTGCCGGTATGAAGCCCGACACCCTGCAACGTGGCGTCCGCTGAAATGGTCTGCTGTTTTGCCGTCATCGTTCGCTGTTTTAACGTCATGTCTCTGAGCTCGGTGCGTCTCCGGCAGGCCGATCGCCACGAAGCTGGCGAAGCAAGGCTGGAAGACGATTGATTGCCGCCTGCACGCGCAATGCGTCGCGATGGGGCCGCGCAGGATATCCGCTGTATGTCGCGCCCGCAGGCACATCACCGAACACGCCGGCCTGCGCGGCGATCGTTGCGCCGTCACCGATCCGGATGTGGCCATTGATCCCGGCCTGCCCGGCGAGTGTCACACCCTTCCCGATCCGCGTACTGCCCGCGACTCCGACCTGTGCAATCACGATCGAATGCGCACCCAGGCGAACGTTGTGACCGATATGCACCAGGTTGTCGATCTTGCAGCCGTCCCCGATCTCCGTTGCACCGATCGACCCACGGTCGATTGTGCTGTTTGCACCGATCTCTACGTCATTGCCGATGATGCAGATCCCGACCTGCGGAATCTTGTGGTGCGCTCCGCCCGCGTGATGGAACCCGAAACCGTCCACGCCGATGCGAGCGCCCGAGTGCAGCACGGACCTGGCACCCACCCGGGTGCCGTCGTAGAGCGCAACCTGGGCGTGAAGGTAGGTGTCATCGCCAAGCACGCAATCCCGTCCCAGGACGCAGTGCGCCTCGACGCGAGCGCGGTCGCCCAGCCGGGTCCCATCGCCGATCACGGCGTATGCGCCGATGTGAACGTCAGCGCCAAGGAATACACCTGCGCCGAGCACCGCCGTCGGATGCACACCAGGCTCCGGCACCCGCACGGGATACAGGTGGGGCAGCAGTACGGCCAATGCTGCATACACGTCGTCAACGACAATACGGGGGATGGATGAGGGGACCTGGTCCGTCAGCGATGCAGGGACCAGCAGCACACCTGCCGTGGTTGCTGTGGCATCCGACGCGTAACGGGCATTCGACAGGAACGAAAGGTCCGACGTACCGGCGCGATCGAGGGGAGCGATCCCGGAAATCTCCGGATCCGCTCCCCCCTCAAACTTGCCTGCGACGGCACTCGCGATAGCGGACGCTTTCACGTCGCTCTATATGGGCCGGGTACGGCCACGATCAGCCGGCTCCGGTCAGTTCTTGCCGGCCGTTGCCGGCGGGGTCGCCCGCAGCTTCGCCAGTACCTTGTCCGTCAGGTCGAGCGCCGGATCAGCCGCAACCATCGCTTCGGTCGATGCATCGAAGATGATCGAATAGCCTTCGGCCGTGCGCAACTCCGTGATCGCCAGCTGCACCCTGTCCATGATCGGCGTGAGCAGCTCGCTCTGACGCTGGCCCGCCTTCGCCTGGATCTCCTCCACACGCGACTTGAACGATGCCTGCTTCGTCAGGATCTCGTCCTGACGCTTCTGCTTCGCGTCCGGCGACAGCAGCACGGACTTCTGCTCGAACTGCGTGATCATCGTCTGGATCGAGTCCTGCATCGCGTCGACCTGCGCCTTCCAGCTCGCAAGTTCTTTCTGCAGTGTCACCTTCACCTCGGCCGAGCCCGGCGCCTGATCGATCAGCTTCTGCGAATTGATATACCCGATTTTCACCGGCGCCGTCTGGGCCGCGGCCGGGATGCTGAACGCCGCAAGGCTCGCCAGCGCGAATACGATTGTCGTCATTTTATGCATTTCCATGAACCCCTTTTTAGTAACCTTGACCAAACTTGAAGTGGAGTTGCCAGCCGGGCCTGGCCTTGTCGAAACCATACGCGTAGTCTAGGCCGATCGGACCGAACGGCGTCACCAGCATCGCGCCGACACCGGCGCCTCGCAGCAGTCGCGTCGGATCAATCTGAGAAGCACCACGGTACACATTGCCCGCGTCATAGAACACGCCGAGCGAAATATTGTCCTGGAACCGCATTGCAAACTCGGCCGACATCCGGATGTATGCGTCACCCAGACGATCTTCCAGACGGATATTACACCCGGATTCGCCAAAGGTGCACCGTGCGCGATAGCCGACCGGTGTGATTGTCGTTTCCTCGTAACCGCGCAGCGGGCGCCCGAACTGCACGCCACCCATCCAGTAGCGATCGAACGGGAACCGCGAGGCGTCACCGACCAGTGCACCACCCTCGCCGGTGAGACCCATGGTGAAGCGAATCGGCTTCTGTGTCGGGGATGACCCGATCGCGCCCACCGGTACGAACCAGCTGCCGGAATACGAGTACTTCGAGAACTTACCGTCGCCGCCGAGGATGCCGCCGTTGAATTCCGCATCGAGCGACTGCGTGCTGCCCGATGTCGGGAAGAGTGGGTGATCCAGGTTATTGCGCGCCAGGCCCATCGAGAATGCGCTCTGCACGCCGGGCGGCAGCGAGAACAGTGACGAGGTCTCGTTCTGTTCAAAGTTTTCGTAGTGCGTGCGTGACAGCGAATACCCGAACGTGAAGCGCGTCCGGTTGTCACCCGGCACCGGAATGCCGAAACGCAGCGCACCACCGGTCCGCTTGCGGCGACCTTCCGAGAACGTGAAGAAGCGGTCGGTCGAATTGAACAGCGATGCCGAGCCGCTCAGCCACGACCCACGGATGGACGGATCGCTGTAGCTCGCCTCGAAGTTGTTCGAATACTTGCCGAACTCCCACCGCAGGTGCCCCGTCTTCGCCTGACCGAACAGGTTCGGCTGGTCGTAGCCCAGGAACCCCGCAAGACCGCCATAGCCGCCGAGCGACGTACCGAAATTCACCGAACCCGTCTGCTTCTCTTTCACGTCGAACGTGATCGAGACCGCGCCGGTCTCCGTGTCCGGTACCATCTGCGGCGGCGGCATCGGAGTCTCGAAGAACCCTGTGCCCGAAATGCTGCGATAGCTTTGCAGCAGCAGGTCCTCGCTGTAGACGTCGCCGGGCACCATCACCAGTTGCGAGCGGATGATGTTCTCGTGCGTATACGTGTTGCCGCGAATGCTGACCGTTCCGACCGTCGCCTGCTGACCTTCTTCGATGCTGAGTGTAGCCTTCACACCTGGCCGGCCGGTGCTGTCAGCCGGAACACGCTCGATGATCGGCTGCACCTGCGCATACAGGAAGCCCTGGTTGCTGTACAGGCGCTGCACATCCGATGTCGCACGCGAGAACGCCTGCGCGTCAAACACGTCGCCCGTCTTCTGCTTGTCGGACGTCAGACCGAGTCCGCCGAGCAGACCCGTGCCGGTGTTGTTCTCGAAGAACAGCCGCAGATCTTCGGCCGGGAAACGGCGCGATCCCTGGACGTCGAATGCGGCGAGACGGTACTGCGGACCCTCCGTGACCGTGACGATCAACCTCGCCTTGCCACTCTCCGGGTCGACGATCAACGTGTCGCTTACCACCTCGAAGTCGATATAGCCGTGCGAGCCGTAATACGTCGGGAGATTTGCCCGCAGGTCTTCACGCACCGCGTCTTCGTTGTATTCGCCCTTGCGGAACCACCAGAAGCTCTCGGACTTCGTGGTGATGACTTTCTCCAGTTCGTCATCCGTGAACTTTTCGTTGCCTTCGAACACGACGTCCCTGATGGCGACGTGCCGGCCTTCTTCTACGTCGATGATGAGGCGAACTTCGCCGGGCTTGCCCGGGATGTCTTCCATGCGGTCGTTGATGCTGATTACGCGGAAGCCCTTTTCACCGAGCATCTGGCGCGTCATGGCCTTTGCGCGCGCCACGCGCTCCGGGTTGTACGGCTGGTTGTTCGTGAGACCGGTCGTGTCGCGGATGGTGCCGGGCTTGATGTTCTGCAGCCCGCGGATCTGCACGTCCGTCACGAACGGCTGCTCCACCAGCACGAAGCGCAACGTCACGGGATCCGTGGCGGCCGCACCCGAGTCGGGCTCGACCGCATGAACACTCACGTCTTTGAACTGGCCCGAGCTCCACAGGCGGTGGATCGCGTCATCGATATGACCGAGCGTGATCGAGTCGCCCGCCTTGATGCCGACCAGCGCACGTGCGGTCTCTTCCGAGACGCGCGAGATGCCCAAGATCTGCACCGCCTTGATCGGCTGCGGACCATCCTGTGCGGATGCCGGTGCGAGGCCTGCAACGAAAAGGGCCGCCGCCACCGCAGCGACCCTCAGGGTGTGTTTAAGATTCACGATTACCGTTCATCACGTCTTGGTTGAAAGCACTCGGAATTCGAGCGCATCGCCTTCGGCATTCACATCCACTTCGATCTCTTCGCCGGCCGGGAACTCCGCCGACAGGATCCGCTCCGACAGCGGGTCCTCGATGTAGCGCTGAATCGCGCGGCGCAACGGACGGGCACCAAACTTCTCGTCGTACCCTTTGTCCACCAGGAACGCGAGCGCGGCCTCCGTCAGGTGAAGCATCAGGTTCTCCTCCGCCAGACGCTTGTGCACTTCCTTGAGCATGATGTGCACGATCTGCGCGATCTGCTCCTTCGTCAGCGGATGGAAGACGATGATGTCATCCACGCGGTTCAGGAATTCCGGATTGAACGCGCGCTCGATCTCCTCGCGCACACGATCCCGCATCGACTCGTACGCCCCACCCTCGCGCTGATGGAAGCCGAGACCCTTCCCCTTCTGGATCTCACGCGCGCCGAGATTCGACGTCATGATGATCACGGTGTTCTTGAAGTCGATCACACGGCCGTAATTGTCCGTGAGACGTCCCTCGTCGAGCACCTGCAGCAGGATGTTGAACACATCCGGATGCGCCTTCTCGATCTCGTCCAGCAGAACAACGGAATACGGGCGACGGCGGATCGCTTTCGTCAGCGTTCCCGAGTCTTCGTATCCTACGTATCCCGGCGGTGCACCGATCAGTCGCGACACGGAGAACTTCTCCATGTATTCGCTCATGTCGACGCGGATCAGTGCATCGCGATCGGCGAACAGGAACTCTGCCAGACCACGTGCGAGCTCCGTCTTGCCGACACCGGTCGGGCCGCTGAAGATGAAGCTGCCGATTGGCCTCGAGGGATCCTTGAGGCCCGCACGGCTGCGACGGATCGCGCGGCTGATCGCCTTGATCGCCTCGTCCTGTCCGATCACGCGCTCGTGCAGCTCGGCTTCCATGTTCACGAGCTTCGCAGTCTCCGCTTCCTTGAGCTTCGTGACCGGGATGCCCGTCCAGCGGCCTACAATGAAGCCGATGTCCTCGTCGCTGATGGTGGGACGGTGCGTCTTGCGCTCCTGGTCCCATTCCTCGCGCTTGCGGCGGATCTCGTTCTGCAGATCACGCTCGCGGTCACGCAGCTCCGCGGCCTTCTCGAAGTCCTGGTCGCGGATCGCTTCGTCCTTGCCCACGGCAAGCCCGTCCAGCAGCTGCTCGAGGTCCGATACTTCCGGCGGCGGAACCTGTGTTGCCAGTCTGGCTCGTGCACCCGCCTCGTCGATCACGTCGATCGCCTTGTCCGGCAGGAACCGGTCGGTGATATAGCGTTCCGACAGACGCGCCGCGGTTGCGAGCGTCTCGTCTGGAATGATGATCTTGTGATGGTCCTCGTAGTGCTTCCGGATCCCCTTCAGGATCTCGATCGCTTCATCGACCGACGGCGGGTCGATGATGATCGGCTGGAAGCGACGCTCGAGCGCGCCATCCTTCTCGATGTACTTGCGATACTCGTTCAGGGTCGATGCACCGACGCACTGCAGCTCGCCTCGCGCGAGTGCGGGCTTCAGCATGTTGGATGCGTCGATCGCACCCTCTGCCGCACCGGCACCGACCAGGGTGTGCAGCTCGTCGATGAACAGGATCACCATCTTATTCTGCGAGATCTCGTTCATGATCGCCTTGAGGCGCTCCTCGAACTGGCCACGGTACTTCGTGCCGGCAATCACGGCCGCCATGTCGAGCGCGAGTACGCGATGATCCTTCAGGCTGTCTGCGACTTCCCCCTTCGCAATCAACTGTGCCAGACCCTCCACGATCGCCGTCTTGCCCACGCCCGGCTCACCGATCAGGACCGGGTTGTTCTTCTTGCGACGCGACAACACTTCCATCACGCGCTCGATCTCCTTCGCGCGACCGATGGTCGGGTCCAGCTTGTTCTCCTTCGCCAGTTCCGTCAGGTCGCGACAGAAATGGTCGAGCGCCGGCGTCTTCGACTTCTTTTCACCCTTCGGTGCAGGCGTGCTGCCGCCGCTGCCGCTGCCCGAGCCACCCGGCTGTGACGGATTCACATCGCTGCCGAGCAGCTTGAGCGTTTCCGCGCGCGCATCCTCGAGCGACACACCGAGCGAGTTCAGCACAACCGCAGCGATTCCCTTCTCTTCGCGCAGCAGGCCGAGCAGCAGGTGCTCCGTACCGACATACGAGTGGTTGAGCTCGCGCGCTTCCGCCATCGCATACTCAAGTACCTTCTTCGCACGCGATGTGTAGGGCAACTCGCCCAGCGCGATCGTAGCCTTCCCCTTGCGCACCGATTCCTCGATGCGCTCGTGGATCTGCTCGAGATCGACGTTCAGATTCATCAGTACCGCGGCTGCCACGCCTTCGCCTTCGCGAATCAGACCGAGCAGAATGTGCTCTGTCCCGACGTAGTCATGCTGCAGGCGGATCGCCTCCTCGCGCGCCATCGCGAGGACTTTCCGCACCCTGTCCGTAAAGTTGTAATTCATGAGATGTCCCTCTGGTCCGGGATCGTTGCCCCCGGCACGAATCTACGCATCAACGGCCCCCGGCGAACCCCCTGCCGCGGTCGGGGGGATATCCCCCTCGGCGGTGAGGATCCGGCGAACGTACGTGGCCCGGTGGAAATCGCTATCAGCTTCTGTCAGTGGTCGCCCGGCCGCCTGCTCCAGATGTGCGTCCTGGGCGTAGATCATGATCTTGTTGAGTGTGTATACACGAAGCCCGGAAACAATGTTCAAGCTCAAACCAAGCCTGACGCCGCTCAGGAGATTCATCACTTCGTCGAATGAAAGAGAACGCGCGTAGCGCAATAATCCATACGCCCGCCAGATCTTGTCCTCGATCACGTGCGGTGCGTCCCGCATCAGGATCTCGCGTGCACCCAGTTCGTGCTCGATAACCTGCGCGACCGTCCCATCCAGATGGTCGATCAGGTCCTCTTCGCTCTTCCCAAGTGTTGTCTGGTTCGAGATCTGGAAGAAATTGCCCACCACCTCCGAACCCTCGCCGTACAGGCCACGGAACGTCAGTCCCAGCTGCGCGATCCCCTGCAACACCTTCCCGATCTCCTTGGTCAGGACCAGGCCGGGGAGGTGGATCAGGATCGAGGCACGCAGGCCCGTCCCTACATTGGTCGGGCAGCTGGTCAGGTAGCCGTACTCATGATGGTATGCAAACGGCAGGTCGGCACCCAGCTCCTCGTCCAGCCGATCGACCGCCTGGTACGCATCGCGCAGGCGGAGCCCCGCGAAAAGCGCCTGCATTCGCAGATGATCTTCCTCGTTCACCATCACGCTCACGGCGTCCTGCGGTCCGATCAGGAGGGCCGATCCCGCGCCGGGCCTGTCCCCCGCCAGCCCCGCCAGCTCGCGCGACACCAGGTGCCGTTCGTGGAGGACCTTCCGCGAGTTCGGCGACAGCGCGGCCAGGTCGAACGCCATGCCGCCCTTGAGCTCCGACAGCTCGACAGCCTGGCGAACCCGCTCGAAAATCTGCGTCCGCTCGGAATCACGGGTCCGTGTGTTGAACGAATGGCCCTGCAGGTTGCGCGCGAGCCGGACCCGGGTGGACAGCACGACATTCGCGTGCGGGCCGCTGCCCTCGAGCCAACCCAGTCCGAAATCGGAGATCGCCGTGGTATCCCGCATCAGCTCACGCCCTCGAGGGTCCGGATCATGTCACGGATCTGCGCCGCGCGTTCGAAATCTTCGGTTTCCACAGCCTTGTCCAGCTTGCGCCGCAGTCCGGCGAGCCGTTCGACGCGTTCGGCCTGCGTCGGGTCGGGCGGCAGGTAGACCTTGCCAAGGTGCTGCGTGCCGCCGTGGAGCCGTCGCAGCAGCCCCTTCAGATGCGGTTCGAATGCGACGTAGCACTGGGGGCACCCGAGACGACCCAGCTTCTTGAACTCGTCGAGCTTCATGCCGCAATACGGGCATGGTCCGGTCGCTGCGGAGTCCTCGCCACCCTTGCCGACCTGCGCGATGAACTCGGACAGCGGATGGTGTTCCGTGGTCGCGACAGTGTCGAGACCCTTGTCCGCAGCACACCCTTCGCACAGATGCGACGTATTCATCTGGTTGTTCTCGATCTGCGTCAGGTGGATGATCGCTTCATTGTCGCCGCAGCGTTCGCACAACATGGCTATGCGGCCTGTACGGCCGCGAGACGGCCGTCCTTCATCTGGAGCACCCGGTCGGCGCGGTCGGCCAGCTCACGGTTGTGCGTCGCTACCACCATGGCCACGCGATGCTCGTCGCGGAGCCGGAAGAAGAGGTCGTGCAACTGTTCCGCCGTGTGCGTATCCAGGTTCCCGGTCGGTTCGTCCGCGAGCACGACGAGCGGCTTGTTGGCGAGCGCCCGGGCGACTGCCACGCGCTGCTGCTCGCCACCGCTCAGCTCCGACGGCCGATGCGAGACACGGCCGGTCAGGCCCACCTGGTCCAGCAGCATGCGCGCACGTTCACGGGCGTCCCGCCGGCTCTTCCCCGCGATCAGCGATGGCAGCATGACGTTCTCCAGGGCCGTGAACTCCCGCAGCAGGTGATGGAACTGGAAGACAAAGCCGATCCGCTCGTTTCGCAGCGACGCCAGGTCACGCGGCGCCAGGTCGGCGACGTCGCGGCCTTCCAGAAGAACGCGGCCCGCACTGGGATGGTCGAGGCAGCCGAGCAGGTGCAGCAGCGTCGACTTCCCCGAGCCGCTCGCGCCCACCACCGCCACGACTTCCCCCGTCGCAACCGCGATCTCTACCCCATCGAGAATGGTGAGTTCACCGCCATCCTCCTCTTTGTAGACCTTGCGCAGCGAGACGCCGGCCAGCACCGGTGGGGGCGGGGGCGTCGATGGCGCAGGCGACACCGGTGTGAGCGGCTCAGTCATGACGGATCGCATCGACCGGGACCAGCTTGGACGCCTTCCAGGCCGGGTAGATCGTCGACAACAGCGAGATCAGCAGACTGACCACCACGATCTTCGCGCCATCCGCGAAGTCCAACTTGAGCGGCAGGCGGTCGATGAAGTACACCTCCGCGGGCAGCTTGATGAGCTCGAAGTGCTCGATCACATACATGACCGAAAGACCGCCAGCCAGGCCGAGCGCCGTACCGACCAGGCCGATGATGATCCCCTGCATCACGAAGATCCGCAGCACTGAACCGTCGGTCATGCCCATCGATTTCAGGATTCCGATCTCGCGCGTCTTCTCAGTCACCAGCATCATGAGTGTGCTCACGATATTGAATGATGCGACGAGAATGATCAGCGACAGGATCACTTCCATCGCGAGCTTCTCCAGCTTCAGCGCATCGAACAGCGCGCCGTTCATGTCGAGCCAGGTCTGCGTCGTGTCCTTGTGGTCGAGCTTCGCGCGGATTTCCGACGCATACGCATCGGCGCGCCACTCGTCCTCAACGTTTACCGCGATGCCCGACACCGTGTCGAACGGCATGCCGAGATACGCCTGAACTTCACGCAGGTCGCCGTACATGTTCATGTTGTCATACTCGAACATGCCCGATTCGAAGGTGCCCGTCACCTCGAACTGCGCGATGTTGGGCGCCGGCATGGCATTGAGCAGGTCGATCTTCATGTTCTCGATCGACATCACGGTGACGGTGTCACCTGTGTAGAGCTGCATGCGGTTCGCCAGCAGGTGGCCCATCAACACACCCGGTAGCCCGCTCTTCGTGCGGCCCCACGGATACACACCTTCACGGATCTGCTTCTCCAGTTCCGATAAGGGAACCTTCGAGCTGTTCGGGTCGATGCCCTGCAACTGCGCTGGCTGGCCGTAGGACGGACGGTCCGCGCTGACGATTCCGACCGTGCCCAGAATGAATGGCTCGGCCGCGACTACACCCTTCGCAGAGCGCACGATCTCGAGCTTGCGCTGCCAGTCGCCAAGCCGGAACTCGCCGACGGGTTCGAACACATAGACGTGCGGCGTGCTCCCCAGGATCTTCACCTGCAGATCACGCTGGAGGCCCGTCATAACCGCCACGACGATCAGCAGCGCCATCACACCGACCGCAACGCCGCCAATCGAAATCAGTGTCGAGAACGAGCCGAACCTGCCCTTCCGCGTGGAAGCCAGATACCGACGCGCGACGAACCAGTCGATCCGCTTCACTCGCCCTGCTCGGGACGCATGGTCGGGAACAGGATGACGTCACGGATGGACGGCTGGTTCGCCAGCAGCATTACGAGACGGTCGATGCCGATGCCGACACCGCCCGTCGGTGGCATGCCGTACTCCATCGCACGCAGGTAGTCCTCGTCCAGCTGCTGCGCTTCCTCGTCACCGCCCGCGCGCAATCCCATCTGCGCCTCGAACCGCTCGCGCTGGTCGAACGGGTCGTTCAGCTCACTGAATGCATTGGCGATTTCACGGCCTGCAATCATCAGCTCGAACCGTTCGACGAGCGTGTCATCCCGCCGGTTCGGCTTTGCCAGCGGGGACAGCTCGCGCGGGTGATCGATCACGAACACCGGCTGCATCAGCTTCGGCTCCACATAGTGCTTGAACAGCTCATCCAG
Organism: Longimicrobiales bacterium; assembly: GCA_038257485.1. GTDB lineage: Bacteria > Gemmatimonadota > Gemmatimonadetes > Longimicrobiales > RSA9 > DASUXU01. The sequence goes on from JBBSJG010000015.1 coordinate 26,398, forward strand.
CAGCTGCGGCCGGTTCATGATATCCGCACCATCCACATGAAACCGTTTCGCATGCGTTACGAGTTCTGCATCCGTCGCCTTCACGGAGTCGAAACCGCCATGCTCCGACAGGGCATCCATGAACGCAATGCGGCGGAACGGCGGCGAATAGTCGATCTGCGTATCCTCGAACGGCAGCGTCAGCGATCCATCTGCTGCCAGGCCGCGCACGGCATCGACGATCATCTCCTCCACCATCTGCATCATGTCCTCGTAGTCCGCGAATGCCTCGTAGAACTCGAGCATCGTGAACTCGGGGTTGTGCGTACGGTCGATTCCTTCGTTGCGGAAATCCTTGGAGATCTCGTAGACGCGCTCCAGGCCACCGACAATCAGACGCTTCAGATACAGCTCGTCCGCGATGCGCAGGAACAACGGCATGTCGAGCGCATTGTGATGGGTCGTGAACGGACGCGCGTTCGCGCCGCCGTACAACGGCTGCAGCACGGGCGTCTCCACTTCGATGTAGCCGCGCGCATCGAGGAACCGGCGGATGCCGCTTACGATGCGCGCGCGCCGCACGAATACGTCGCGGACTGCAGGATTCACCGCGAGGTCGGCATACCGCTGGCGATAGCGTTGCTCGACATCCGTGAACCCGCCGTGCATGCGCTTCTCGCCCGTCGCTTCGTCGATCTCCTCTTTGCCGAACGGCAGCGGTCGCACGCCCTTCGACAGCAGCTGCCAGGACGACACCTGCAGTGTGACTTCACCCGCGCGCGTCCGCATCAGCGTACCCTCGACACCGATCCAGTCACCCAGGTCGAGCAGCGACAGCTGCGCGAACGGCTCCCCGCCCAGGTCGGCCTGGCGCAGATACAGCTGCAGCTTGCCCTCGCGATCACTCAGGTCCGCGAACGTCGTCTTGCCATGCGTACGGATCGCCGTCAGACGACCCGCGAGCCGCGCGGAGACAACCGGCGATGCGGGCGATGCGGGCGATGCGGGCGATGCGTCCTGCGCGGCAACAGCCGCACCGCCTTCCGACGCGACGAATGCAGCGTGCGCGGCCGTCGTGTGATGCGTTACACGGTACGAATATGCGAATGGCTCGACACCCTGCTCCCGCAGCGCGGCGAGCTTTGCAAGGCGGTCCTCAACGACCTGGCTACGGCGTTCCTCCATCCCCATCTCCTACGCCACCCGGGCGCCATACTCCTTGAGATATGCCTCGATGAACGGGTCGATGTCGCCGTTCATCACGCGCTGCACATCGCTGACCTTCAGTTCCGTACGGTGGTCCGTCACCTGTGTGTACGGCTGGAACACATAGGAACGGATCTGGTTCCCGAAGGCATTGTCCGTCTTCGTCGCCTCCACCTTGAGGCGCTCCGCCTCGCGCAGCGACACTTCCCGCTCGTACAACGCCGCACGCAGCATCTTCATCGCCATCGCCTTGTTCTGGAACTGGCTGCGCTCGTTCTGGCACGCGACCACGATGTTCGTCGGGATGTGCGTTATACGGACTGCCGAGCTCGTCTTGTTGACGTGCTGACCGCCCGCGCCCGACGCGCGATAGACGTCGATGCGCAGGTCGCCCTCATCGATGTCGATCGTGATCGTGTCGTCGATTACGGGATACGTGAACACGGATGCGAACGATGTGTGCCGTCGGCTCTGCGAGTCGTACGGCGAGATGCGGACGAGCCGATGCACGCCCTTTTCCGCCTTCAGGTAG
>JBBSJG010000016.1:0-27212 GCA_038257485.1 Longimicrobiales bacterium
ACCACCATCTCGCCGTACTCCTCGCCTGTAACCTCCGCATCATGCTCCACGAGAAGGCGCCGGAGCATCTCGACATCCGCATAGCCGACCGTAATGGCGACGGCCGTGCGTGCGACCAGGGTGACGGTGGGAAGCGAGGCGATCGCGAGTTGAACGCTCCCGCCATACGCGCGCACCAGGCCGCCCTTGCCGAGCTTTACACCGCCGAAGTATCGCGTGACGACTGCAACGATTTCACCGACGCCGGAATAGAGCAGAATGTCGAGCATGGGGCGGCCCGCGGTGCCGTGCGGTTCGCCGGCGTCGCTCATGCCGATTGCGGCGGTAGAGCCGGGCGGTCCGGCGACGAAGGCCCAGCAGTTGTGGTTGGCGTCGGGGAACTCGCGTCGCATCTCATCGATGAACGTGCGAGCGTGATCGGGTGTGGGGGCGTGCGCAAGCGTGGTGATAAAGCGACTGCGCTCGATCACATCTTCTACACGGTGGCGCTGTGCAGGTATGGGAAAGCCCGAAGCGGAATGCACAGTGTGAATATACTTCCGACACCTCGCTGGCTGGCAACCGTAAGGTCACCACCGAGCATGTGCGCGAAGTCGCGGCTCACGCTCAAACCGATGCCAGTCCCGCCGAAACGCCGCGTGGCCGATGCGTCGACCTGTACGAACGGGTCGAAAATACGCTCGAGGTCTGCGGTTTCAATGCCGGGACCCGTGTCCTGCACCTCGATCGTGAGGGTGTTCGCAGTCGACGTGGCGCTCACCGTGATGCGGCCCTGCATGGTGAACTTCACCGCGTTCGCAACCAGGTTGTGCAGGATCTGACGCAGCTTCGATGCGTCGGTGTAGCAGGTGACTTCGGGCGCGAGCGCGACCGCCTCGATGGCGACATGGCGGACCGCGGCAATCGGGGCAGACCGATCCACGGACTCCTGCACCATCGCGATCACATCGACGCTCTCCAGAGAGAGGTCCGTGTCGCCGGCGTTGATGCGGGCGAGCGACAGGATCTGGTCGATCAGCAGCATCAGGTGCTCTGCACCCGCGCGGATCCGGTCGATGTAGACCTTCTGCGTCGGTGTCGTCGAGCCACCCACCTGCTGGTCCAGCAGGTCATCATACCCGATGATCGCATTCAGCGGTGTGCGCAGCTCATGGCTCATCACTGCGAGGAATTCCGTCTTCACCCGCGCGGCGGCCAGCGCGTCCTTCTGAGCGGCGTGCATGAATTCCAACTGCTGCGCGAGCTGGAGCTCGAGGACGCTGTTCCGTTCGCGCAGCAGGGCAACTTCGTTGGCGAGCGGCTCGTCGGACGGCTCCGGATGGTGTGTAGCTGTTGTGGGCATAGTGGACGGCCCCCTCCCGGGGCAGGCCACGTACTGCCGCGGCTTTGAGCCAGAAGTGCAAGAAGGGGGCCGACCCGGCCCGTCAGCCGGGCGCTAATCCGTTGCACGCGGGCTATTTACCGACGACCCCGCGGTGATTGCGGCCGCCATGAGGGGATCGGGATCGACCTCTGCCGGGAACGCAGGGTATACCTGTCAAAGCTGCTGGCGACCGATTATTTTCAGGCATTACCCGAACGAAGAGGCGGACCTTTGAGGAATCGATATCGCGTCGTGATCGAGTGCGAGGTCGAGACGGTGGACATGACGCCCGAGCGGATGCTCGAGCTGCAGGCGGAGCGCGAGCAGCACCTGCGGGAGTGCGAGTCCTGCCGTCTGGCCGGTGAGGATGAGCCTGCGTCCGATGAGAGCATTGCGGAGCAGAGGGCGCTGCGTCACATGCTCCTCGAGAACCCGGGCGCGCTCGACCGCTGGATGCGGCGGGAGCTGTTGATCCAGCTCGCGGAGCACGGCGTGGAAGAGGCGGAGCCCACGGATTCGGAGGCGGAGATCCTCAAGCCTGTGATCGAGCGGCTGCCGGCCGTGCTGCGTCACCGGTACCGCGAGGCGGCTGCGCGCGGCGAGCTGTATGATGTCGCACCCGAGTTCTTCGAGAGCTTCACGGTCGAGATCGGTGCAGTGAAGGTCGAGCTCGAGTAGTGTGAAAGTCAGGGAGCGCGTCACCCGGCGCGCTCCGTTCGTCCCTTCACATTGCCATCCCCGTCATACGGTCGATATGATCACCGGATCAATCCACCCAGGAGACCACCATGCGTAAACTCAGGGCACTCGCCCTCCTTGGCGTCGTCATGTTCAGTGCGACGGCGGTATCAGCGTCCGACGTCCCCGGGCGGGCCGTCTCGACCAGCGCCATCCGCGGCGGCTTCGGCGGCGCCGTTGTCGTCGGCGACGGCGAGGTGTTCGTGGGCGAGGCCCAGAACATGTTCCGGCCTGCGGCCGTGTATGTGTACCGGAAGATGGCGGGTGGATGGACGCAGGCCGCCATGCTGACGGCGCCGGGTGCGCGGCCGGGTGGTGAGCCGTTCGGCACATCGCTCGCACTCGACGGGACCACGCTCTTCGTGGGTGGGGGCCCGACCATGGTGCACATGTACCGCAAGAGTGGAACGACATGGTCGCACGCGGGCACGATCACGGCTGCGTCGGCCGGAGCGGATGCGCGGTTTGGCAATGCGGTCGCCGCGTCGGGTGGGTGGGTCCTGATCGGCAGGCCCGCGGTCGGTGGCGGATTCGGCGGCCGTGCGGGCGCGCCTGCAACGGCCCTGCCTGCGGGTGCCGTGTACGCGTTCCGTCGCTCGGGTGACGGCTCGTATGCATTCAGCTCGAAGATCGTCAGCACCGCGGACAGCGCGGCGGTCTCGGGTGACAACTTCGGTGCATCGATCGCGATCGAGGGTAATGTCGCGCTGATCGGCGCGACGGGCCGCTCTACGCGGGCGGGCCTCGTTCATGAGTTCGCGGTCGATGGCACGGGTAAGTGGACCTCCGTGCGGTCGTTCCTCCCGTTGGGTGTGGGGCAGAACGACCTGTTCGGTTCGCAGATCGCAGTGCGTTCGAATTACGCAGTGGTGAGCGCGCTCGGTGACGGCGGCAATTATGGCGCGGCGTACATGTTCCGCAAGACGCCGAGCAACATGATGGGCCGCGGGGGTGCACCGCCGGCGGGTACTGCACCATCAGCGGACTCGACATGGGTGGAAGTCGCCCGCATGGCGTCGCCTGCAGGCACGCGCACCGACCGGTTCGGCACCGCGGTCGCGATGACCGACCGTGAAGTTCTGGTCGGCGCAGCAGGTGCCAATCTCGATGGCGGTGTATTCGTTTTCGCGCGTGACACCGCGGGCATGAAGGTCGGCGCATCGGTGCTTGCGGCGGCCGGCAAACTGCAGAACGGCGGCGGCGTGGGCACGCAGGTGTCGGTGCGAGGGAATGTCGCAGCGGTCGGCGCGCCGCAGCTTGAGCGAGGCGCCGGCGGCGTGCTGATTTACGAGCGCAATGCGGCGGGTGCGTGGGTGCGCCAGCAGATGCTGCGCGTGCCGCTCGACGAGATGGTTGCGATGACGGGCAAGGACGTGCAATGCGAGAGCGGCAAGGCCGGACCGTTCGACTGCGGCAGTGCGTCCCTGCAATCGTTCATTCCCCCGTCGAAGATGACGCATGACGGTCACTACGTGATGATGAACGATATCTGGGGCTGGACCGACCCGGTAACGAAGAAGGAATGGGCACTGGTCGGTCGTCGTGATGGCACGACATTCGTCGACATGAGCAATGCCAATGCGCCGGTGCCGGTCGCGGACCTGCCGATGACCGAAGGCGCCATGGCGGCTGCATGGCGCGACATCAAGGTCTATAAAGACCACGCGTATGTCGTCGCGGACAACTCGGGGCGGCACGGCATGCAGGTGTTCGATCTGCGGCGGTTGCGGACGCTCAAGCCCGTAAATGGCCGGCCCGTCAAGGTCGCCGCGGACATGATATACCGCGAGATCAACAGCGCGCACAACATCGTGATCAATGAAGAGTCCGGCTACGCGTACTCGGTCGGGTCGAGTGGTGGTGGCACCACATGTGGTGGTGGTCTGCACATGATCGATATCCGCGTGCCGGGCAAGCCGACCTTTGCAGGCTGCTTCTCACACACCGGCACGGGCTCGTCGGGCACAGGCTATTCGCACGACGCGCAGTGCGTCACCTACAAGGGGCCGGACGCGCGCTACACAGGTCGCGAGATCTGCATCGGCTCGAATGAAATTGCAATCAGCATTGCGGACGTGACCGACAAGAAGAATCCGAAAGCGCTGTCGAGCGCAGGATACCCGAATGTCGCATACGCCCACCAGGGCTGGTTCACCGAGGATCACAAGTATTTCTATCTCGATGACGAGGGCGATGAGTCCCAGTTCGCGGCCGCGATCCCGACGACGCGCACACTCGTGTGGGACCTCTCTGATCTCGAGAATCCTCGCCTCGTGAAACAGCACTTCGGCGTTGCAAAAGCGATCGACCACAATCTGTACGTCCACAACAAGCAGATGTACCAGGCCAATTACACATCGGGCCTGCGTATCCTCGATGTTGCGGACCCCGAGAACCCGAAGGAAGTCGCATTCTTCGACACGGCCCCGTTCATCCCCGAGGGGAATTCGTTCAATGGTGCATGGAGCGTGTATCCGTTCTTTAAGAGTGGCGCGATCATTGTAAACAGCATCGAACAGGGTCTGTTCATCGTGAAGCAGGCGCCGAAGGTCGTGTTCTGAGCGTGCTCGTGCACCGCACACTTGCAATGGCCGCGTCGTTTGGCGCGGCCATTGTCTTTGCCGGTGTCATGCCCGCGCGGCGGGATGTCGCGTTCGACAGGGTCGTCTCCCCGTTCACTGTCGTGGACGCGCACGGGGTGCCGTTCGACATGCCATTCCTCGGCGGGCTGGACGTACCGCGGCCGCAGTTCGTCGATATCGATGGCGACGGTGATCACGACCTGTTCCTGCAGGAGTACACGGACCAGTTGTGGTTTTTCGAGAACACCGGCACCGCGAAGGTTGCCAGATACGAGTGGCGATCGAACCGGTTCATGGACCTGTCCATCGGCGAGTGGTTCCGCTTCTACGACATCGACCGGGATGGTGACCCCGACCTCCTCTCGGAGATGCCCTACAGCTACATCAGGCTGTATGTGAATACGGGCAGTGCGAAGAGCGCGCAGTTCGGTGCGTCCGACTCGGTACGCGCGTCGGACGGCACTGCACTCTTCATGGACCGCCAGAACATTCCGACCTTCGGCGACGTCGACTGCGACGGCAAGGTCGACTTCATGATCGGCCGTGTCGAGGGCACGGTTACGCACTACGAAGCCGTTGCGGGCGGCGCCCACACATTCGAATTGCAGGCCGACCATTACCAGGGCATCGAGGTCATCGGCCAGATCGATTCCGTCGGCACGCGCCACGGCGCGAACGCAATCGCGCTCGCGGACTTCGAAGGGGACGGTGACCTCGACCTGTTCTGGGGCGACTACTTCGAGCGAGGCGCACTCCTGATCGAGAACATCAGCAATGTCTGCAGTTCGCCGACCTATGTGCACCACGTTCCTATGCCATTCACGGACACACGCACGAGCGGATACAACATCCCGTCACCGGTCGACCTCGACCATGACGGCGACATGGATTTTGCCATGGGTGTCCTCGGCGGCGCGTTCAATCCGTTCCTGACCTCCGCCAACAACTTCTACTACTGGGAACGCACTGCTGCGAATGCATTCACATTCCGCACATCCCGGTTCCTGCACGGCATCGACATCGGCAGTGAGTCGTCGCCCGCACTGGTGGATATCGATGGCGACGGCGACCTCGACATGGTCGTGGGCAACAAGCTGGAGCCGGCGAACAACCAGACCGGCCGCATGCACGTCTTCATCAATGATGGATCGCGGACGTCGCCGCGCTATCGCGCCGCAGATACGCTCGCGCTGACGACGGCATTCCACCAGAAGCCCGCATTCGGTGATCTGGATGGCGACGGCGATCAGGACCTGTTGATGGGCACATGGAACCAGGACGTCCTGTACTTCCGCAATGACGGCACTGCGAAGGCTGCGCACTTCGTGCAGGACACCGCCATGACGATCCGCGCCGATCGCGCCAGCAATGCGATGCCGACACTCGCCGACATCGACGGCGACGGCGACCTCGATCTGTTCATTGGCGAGGCGAACGGGGAAGTGAACTATTTCCGCAACGAGGGTTCGCCGCGTGCACCGCGGTTCGTCTCGGTGAGCGGCCGGCTGGATGGGATCGATGTCGGCCGCTCGAGCGCGCCGGCAGTCCTCGACTTCGATGGCGACGGCCTGCTCGACCTCGTGATCGGCCGCGAGACACCTGGCATCGCCGCATTCCGCAATGTCGGCACACGCACCGACCCGAAGTTCGTGGAGTACGCCGCGTTCACCCTGCCGCTGCCGCCCATGTCCACACCGACATTCGGCGACATCGACGGCGACCGCAAACCCGATCTCATCAGCGGCTCGATCAGCGGCGGGCTGCTCTTTTTCAAAGGCCGTTGACGGCGTCCCGGCTTTCTCGGCGCCCTACCGGATCAGATACCACGCCTCCTGCCGCGGCCGGAAGAAGACCCACCCATTGGACGTAAGGTGCGCGTCATCCTCCATCATCACGAAAACCTGCTGACCGTTCCACTCGGGCACCGCCGTCTTGGTATTCAACTCGATCGAGATGTAGGAACCGTCGCGCAGCCGCTTGGATGTAGCCGCATTCTGTGGTGAAGCGGAGCGGAAGTCGATGGATGCACCCAGGCCGTGACCCTGGTTGCCGATCGGATGTGAATAGATCTGCGCCGTGATTCCGCGCCTCGCCATGTCCGCCATGGTCGAGTCATAGACTTCGGACACGGTGCGGCCGGGGCGCGACCAGGTCTTCATGAGTGCATCCTGCAGAACATTCGTATTCCTCATTGCCGCCTTCAGACCCGCCGGTGCGTCCGTCTCACCGTCCCGCAGCACGTACGCCATCTTCTGCCAGTCGGTATCGAAACCCATCACAGTGATGCCGAAGTCGAGATGCACCACATCGCCTCGCTGGATCACCAGGCTCTCCGGGGCAACAGCGAGAAATCCGCGCGACGTTGCGTCAGGCTGGCCATTGCGCTGGACGCGCAGGTCCTGCTGGAACCACGTGCGCACACCACTCTGCCACATCGCGTCGTACAGCCAGTTCCGGACGTCGCCGACGGTCGTGCGGCCGGGCGTAATCACTTCGTTCGACAGCGCACGTTTCGCGAGGGTCTCAGTGAGCGCGACGGCGCGCGTGTACCAGGGCATCTCCTCTGGGATCCGGGTGTCGAGGTAATCCTCGATGAGATCCGCGGCACTCACGACGCGCGCGCGGCCCTCGTCGCCGAGCAGGCCCGTGATGGTGATCCAGGTATCGTGCGTGAGCGCGCGCTGCACGCCACGCCGGCCCCCATAGTTCAGTGCAATCCGGCGGGGCCTGTACTGCGCATACAGTGCGGGCAGGACCGCCGTGATCGGTTTCGGCTCGGCCGGGTTCTCGAAGAACTTCGCGAGGTTCTCTTCCGAGAAGCCCGTGACGGCGACCTTCCGAAGCGACGGTCCGCCCGTATCGACGAAGATGAAGTAGTCGCGGTTCCCGGTATATGGCCGAGGCGGTGCGACGTACTGCGTCAGTGGGTCGTCATGGAACTCCTCATTCGCGATCACCCACATCTGGATGTCGTGCTTCCGCATGAGCTCGAGGAGGAGTGCGTGCCGAGCGGGCAGCCAGCTCTCGCGGATCAGGATCTGCTCGGACCATGAGGGGATCTGTGCTTCCGCAGGGCGGGCGGCCCCGGCGTATGCGGCCAGAAGCAGGGCGAGCACGAGGACCCGGGCATTGACTCGCCCGGGCGCCGTCGCACGAAAAACATTGCACGCACTCAAGGGTTTGCTCATGTTTGCACGCTCACGGTGATCACACGGCTGGAGGTTACATGAAGTGTATTAAGCTCTGCGGCGGTCTGGCGCTAGTGGCGCTGGCTGGCTGCGCCACGCCGAAGCCGCCGGTCGGGATGTCGGTCCCCATGTCCGACGCAGTCATCACCCACTCCACGGACCTCGCGCCGCCACCCGAGCGCCTCTATGTAGCCAATCAGAATGATGCGTCGGTTACAATCATCGACACGCGCACAAATGCAGTACTGCGCACCGTCGATCTGCAGAAGCTCGGCTTTTCATCGAATGCAAAGCCGCACCATATCCAGGTCGAGCCGGACGGCAGTTTCTGGTATGTCACGCTGATCGGTGAGAACCGCATCGTCAAGATGTCGCACGACGACAAGGTAGTCGCGAGTGCGACGTTCGAGACGCCCGGCATGTTGACGCTCGACCCCGAACGCCACAGGCTCTATGTCGGCAGGTCGATGACCGCCGTGAATCCGCCGCATCGCATCGGGATGGTCCGCACGAACGACATGAGTATCGAAGAAGTCGATGTACTGTTTCCACGCCCTCACGCGATGGCGCTGCAGCGCAAGTCGCAGATGGTGTATACGGCGAGCCTCGGTGTCAACCAGATCGCTGTGGTGGATGCAGTGAGCGAGGCTGCAAAGGTGATCGATATCGCCGGACCGCCGCACGCCCTCATGCAGTTTGCCGTGTCACCGGACGGCGGTACGCTCGTGGTTTCTGCGGAGCTCAGCGCGCGCGTACTCGTGTTCGACATCACGACAAACCCGAAGGCGCCGAAGCTCCTTAGGACCATCGACGTCGGCGCGCAGCCGTTCGACCCGGTGTTCACACTCGACAGTCGGTGGGTCTACCTGGGCAACAAAGCGGTGAACACCGTGACCGTGATCGACACGCGCACCTGGACAGTCGCGAAGGTCATCCGTGGTGAGGGCCTGTCGCAGCCGCACGGTACCGCGGTGTCACCCGACGGTCGATTCGTGTATGTGTCGAATAACAACCTCAAGGACCCGCCGATGATGCCGGGGATGGACCATTCGCAGATGCCGGCAGCCCCGCCGACTGCGGGTGGTAACGGGACTGTCGTTGTCATCGACGCCAACACGCATGCGATCGTGAGTGTCATACAGGTCGGCCGCAACGCCGCAGGCATCGCCGTCCCGACGGCGCGGCACTAGCGCCAGCGACAGTGGCGGCAGCAAACCCGGCACAGGTCACGAAGCTCGCGAAGTACATTGCCAACCTCGGCTACGGCTCCCGTCGCGATGTCGAAGCAATGCTGCGCGACGGGATGGTATCTCGCCGTGACGGTACAATCCTCGCCGATCGCGACCGCGCACACCACGACGACATCCTGGTCGATGGCGAGCCACTCGACCCGTCGCCCGGCGTGGTCATCATGCTCAACAAGCCGGTCGGTTTCGTCTGCAGCACCACGGACTTCAATCCGCTCGTCTATGACCTGCTGCCGGACCGGTTCAGGGAGCGGTCACCGCTCATTGCACCGATCGGGCGTCTCGACCGCGACACGTCGGGGTTGCTGTTGCTGACGGATGATGGGCAGGTCAACCATCGCGTGACATCCCCGAAATCGCACCTGCCGAAGGTTTACGAGGCCACGCTCGCACAGGATCTGCGTGGCGACGAGGGCGACCTGTTCGCCAGTGGCACGCTCATGCTCGAAGGCGAGGACCGACCGCTGCTGCCCGCGTCACTCGATGTCGTGGATGCGCGCCGCGCGCGTGTAACCGTGACGGAAGGACGCTACCACCAGGTGCGCCGCATGCTCGCCGCGGCGGGCAACCACGTCGTGACGCTGCAGCGGATCGCGCTCGGTCCGCTCGCGCTTGGTGAACTCGATGAGTCCGAGTGGCGCGTGCTGGACACTGTCGAAGTCACGGCCCTCATGACGCGGCCGCCCCGCTGATCAGCTGGCGCTGCCGTTAACCGCCGTTATTCCGGCAGTTCGTAGTCGAAGTCGTACGAATGTGCCGTCCCCTCGATGATGATTTTCATGGCACCGCGGAGCCCTGTCAGACCGTCGGTCCCCGAGTCGGGAATCACGGTGAGCGTCAGGGACGGCTCGCCGCGGTTCATCGTGCCGCTGTGCTGCAGGTGGAAGCTGCCCTGAGCGCCATGCAGTGAGCCGGTCACACGCTCGATCGCGACATACCCGGCGGATCCTTCGACCGCAGTCCGTGCCGCGAGCATCTGACCACGGCTCGTGCCCTGCAGTTCACCGCTGAATGTCTTGTCGATGATCATCCTGCCAACGACAGCCTCATCACCCGGCGCGTCCACGGCCTGTGGCGTCAGCTTCACATCGAACGTTCCCTGTGCTTTCATGGATGCGACTCCCTGGTTCGGGTTCTGGTCGCCGAAACGACCTTGAAACGTGGTCCGTCATGAGTTGTAGAAAAATTGCCGAACCGCTGCCGGATCGCGGTCTCATACGGCAGTGTTCTGTTGGCGACGAGATACATGCGACCCCCGTCGTTCAGCACTTGCCATGCATCGTCGATGAAGCGGAGCGGCAGGGCCAGGTCGGTGGCTTTGCCCGCGTGGAACGGCGGGTTCATCACGACGACATCGAACCGACTGCCACTCGCGATGAGTGCGGTTCCGACATCGCTCACCATCGTTTCGGCATTCGTGAGGCCGGCAGCCTGCGCGCCGCGCGTTGCCGACCGGACGGCCTCCACATCCGCATCCGCCATCACCACACGTCCCGTCTGCGAGAGCATCGCAGCTGCGATACCAAGCGCCCCCGCGCCACACCCCAGGTCGAGCACCGACTCACCCGGGTCAATGCGCATGACGCCTGCAAGCACCGACGTCGCTTCATCGAGGTGATCCCATGAAAACACGCCCGGTCGGGAGTACAGCGCGAACGTGCGGTTACGCAGGGTCACGTCGGCCGTGTGGAATGTATCGGGCGACAGGTAGGGAGTGCCGAATGACGATACATCGGCTGGCGTATCCGTCCGGCGGCGCGCGACCACCGCGCGACCGCTGTTCGCGCGGTTCACGACAGCAGCATTGCCGAACAGTTGCTCCATCAACGTCGCCGCGCTCTTGATCCCTTCGTTCGTGGGACCCGCGATGTAGCAGCGGCCGTCGATGCGCAGCAGGTGAAACGCGTCCCACAATAACTGCAGCAAAGCGACCTTCTCGCGCGGGATGCGGATTGCAATGACATCCGCACCGCCAGCGTGAATGTCCGCGGGGAGTCCGATGGCGCCATGACCGAGCACGACTTCAGCGTGCGGTGTAGCGCGTAGCGCATCGACCGCGACGACATTGCGATCACTCATGACTACGCGACCGGCGACGCCGGCTTCAGCGGTCGCGACACCGAACCGGCCATTGCCACAGTTCATGTGGATGACGACGTCGCCCGCGGCTACCTGCGCGCTCTCTGCAAGCAGCCTCGATGCCGGATCGTCCATTGTTCCTGCCAAGTAATCCTTCCCGCGTGAGCGATCAAGATATCACACGCAACGCCGGAGCACCCGCCGCCTTCCCGGCAGCGTCGAACAGGCGTATTGTTGGGGCCAACGACGGCAGGGGGACCACGTCCAGTGAGACACCGCACATGAGTCCAGCAGACATGCCTGGCGAGCAGCATACCACAGATGACGATGCGGCCGCGCGCCACCGGCGCAAACGGTTCCGCACCATCATGTGGTTCATCGGAGCAGGCTGGCTCATCGCCGGCCTGGTTTCCGCGCTGCGCTAGCGGGGCACCCGGGGGCGCCGCCGCCGCGTTCAGCAGGGAGCCGTGTTACTGGAATGCCGCCTTGAGGCGCTGACCTGCGTACTCCTGGGCCGCTGTCGCCTTCGCGACGACGGCTGCCATTCCAAAGAACTCGTGGGTCACGCCTTCATAGTGACGACGTTCGACGGCTACGCCAGCGCTACGCAATGCATTCTCGAGCATTTCGCCATCGCTGCGGAGCGGATCGAACTGGGCGGTGATGATCGTCGTTCCGGGCAGCCCCGCGAGCGATGCCTTCGTGAGGCTGATCCGCGGATCCTGCAGGTCGGCCGGCGTGCGCACGGTATGCCCCGCGAACCATGTCATCATCGGCCGGTTCAGCGGCTTCGCATCTGCATGTTCGTTGTAGGATGGCGTGGTCGTGTCCGCCTGCGCGATCGGGTACACGCTCAGCACGTGCAATGGCATCTGCAGCTTCGCGTCCCTCGCCGCGATCGCCGTTGCGACTGCGAGATTGCCGCCCGCACTCTCACCCGCGAGCGCGACCTTTTTCGGATCGCCCTTGATGGATGCCGCATTGGCGAGGACCCATCGATAGGCGGCGAGCGCATCGTCATGCTGCGCGGGGAACTTGTGCTCCGGTGCCAGGCGGTAGTCGACCGAGACGACGACCGCATTCGCCGCCTTCGACAGGCCGCGCGCTCCACCGTCGTATACTTCCTTGGTGCCAATCACCCAGCCACCGCCGTGGAAATACAGGATCACGGGGAACGGACCAGCGCCGGTCGGCGTGTAGATGCGGGCGGGGATCTGTCCTGCGGCACCCGCGACGGTCCGGTCCACATGCGTGACACCGGGGACCAGTGCCGTAGGACTCGTGTCCTTGCCATCGGCCTTGAGAACGTCCATGACCGCATCGGTCGGCGTCGGCTGGGTCCGTGCCTCGGCGGGCGTCAGGGTCTCGATTGGCTTCCCCCCGCGGGCTGCGAGGGCATCCAGTACGCGCTGCATATCGGCGTCCGCCACCATTGTGGCCGGCGAGGCCGACGCCACGCTGTCCGTCGAGGCCGCCGATGGCGGCGCGTCCTCCGTCGCACAACCCGCCGCGACAACCGCGATCGCCGCGATCATCATCGTACCTGCCATTGTTGATTTATGTCTCATTTGACCTCCGCATGTGACTGTCCTGCCTGCCCGGGATCGGGCGTGCGTGGTTGCTACGACACGAATCGGGCCATGGATGTGCTATTGCCCCGGCAAAACCGGCGGGTCTACAATAGTGCGGCCCACCATAGGACGGCCCCACCATGGGGCGGCCCCGCCATCCTCTCCAGATTCCGGCTGATCGCATGATATTGCGCCCTCCTCACTTCAGTACCTGTCGGCTGCATTGATGCGCCGCGGTCCTTGATGGTCGCCCAGCTTGGCTGGTTCGCCACCGCCGATTCCTTCTGGACGGTGCGCAGTGTGTCGGTGTTCGGCACCAGCATCCTCATCCTCGCTCTGCTTGCGATGGCGTTCTGGCGGTATCGCAGCATTTCGGCGATTGCCGCCGACCTGTCACGGACACTCTCGGAGCGCGATGCAGCGCGCGATCTGAGCCGCCGCGAGGAAGAGCGATTCCGGACGGTCGTCGAGACGGCGTACGAAGGCATCGCGATGATCGACGTATCGAACTGCATTTCGTTCGCGAACCGGCGACTCCGCGATATGGTCGGTACCGATGACGACCTTGTCGGCCGTTCGCTGTGGGATTTCGTGGATGAAGACTATCGCGCGAAGATCCGCGACGGCCTCAGCCGTCGCAAGGAAGGCAAGGCCGACACCTACGAGGTGATGTTCCGACGGCCCGACGGTACTGGTGTGTGGATCCTGCTCTCCGTTGCGCCGCTCCGCTCCGAGGACGGTGCGTATGCCGGCCTCGTGGCGACGCTCACGGATATCTCGGCGCGCGTGCGCGCGGAATCATCGCTGGGTGACAGTGAGCGCCGATACCGCGCGCTCGTCGAGCATGGGAGCGACCTCATCAGCACGCTCGGTGCTGATGGCCGCATGGAATACCAGAGCCCCGCCGTATCACGTGCGCTCGGGTTTTCGCCGGATCAGCTTGCGGGCCGCACGTCTTTCGAGTTCATGCATCCCGATGACCAGGCCGAGGCAGGCGAGGCGTGGGAAAAAATGCTCGCGCACCCCGGTCAGCCGGTCCGCATCCCGTTCCTGCGAATCCGCCATGCCGATGGCTCATGGCGAACGCTGTCTGTCACCATCACAAACATGCTTTCTGATCCGGCCGTTGCGGCGGTGCTGTCCAATGCGGAGGATGTGACGCTCGAGAGCGAGCTCGAACGTCAGCTCGTGCAATCGCAGAAGCAGGAGGCCGTAGGTCGGCTCGCGGGCGGCATCGCGCACGACTTCAACAACTTGCTGACCGTAATGCGCGCGCAGACGGACCTGCTGCTCATGGAGATGGGGCCGTTACACCCGTGGTCGACGGACGTGGTGGTGATTCAGACGGCCGCGGATCGAGCAGCAACCCTCACGAGCCAGCTCCTGTCCTTCAGCCGCGAGCAGGTCCTGCGCCCCCGGCTCGTCAGCCTGGGCGAAACCGTGCGGGACATCAGCGGTCTGCTGGAGCGCGTGATCGGCGAAGACGTCAGGATCAGACTCGAATGCGACGACATGCTCCCGCCGGTCCTCGTCGATCCACCGCAGCTCGAACAGGTCCTGCTGAACCTCGCAGTGAATGCACGTGACGCGCTGCCGCAGGGCGGAACACTGACACTGTCGACATCCGAGCACACGGTGGGGGAAGCGAGTTCGGATCAGTTTGGCGATATCCCGCCCGGACGCTATGTCGTCATCGAGGTCGCGGACACTGGTGTCGGAATGGACAAGCAGACCATGGCGAGAATTTTCGATCCATTCTTCACCACCAAGGAGCGGGGCAAGGGCACTGGCCTCGGCCTCGCCATGGCGTACGGGTTCATGCGGCAAACCGGTGGTGCGATCCATGTCACCAGTGAAGCTGGTGACGGCACATCGTTCTCGCTCTGGTTCCCGGCGTCCGAAGGCGAACCCGAGCCGCGGCCGCAGCCGGTGTCACGCCCGTTCCGCGTGGCCGGTGCAACACGTACGGTTCTCGTTGTCGAGGATAACGACTCGGTTCGCAGGGTGATCATCAAGACACTCGAACGCGCAGGTCTTGTCGTGGTGTCGGTTATCGAAGCAACGGCTGCTCTCGAAGTCATTGCGGAGCGCGACGACATCGATCTCATGCTGACGGACCTCGGTCTCCCGGGCATGAGTGGCCACGAACTGGTCGCACGCGTCCGCGTGACACACCCCCGGCTGCCGATCCTCATTGCGTCAGGCTACGCGAACGAGTCTGCGGGCAGTGATGACCTGCCCGCAGACATCCCGTTCATTCAGAAGCCCTTCAGTGTGGAAGGGCTGGTCGAGGCTGTGCACAATGCGTTAGGTGATTCACCATTGGAGGGGGTGGAGTGATTCGTCGCATCGGAGATCCCAGCGCGAGCGCACATTGCCACAGCTGTCGGAACTGTTACGTCGGCTCGTCGATGATGGCGCCTCCATCGGATTCGTCGCGCCGATGCCGTCGCACGAGGCGGATGCATACTGGTCCGGCATCTTCGAGGATGTCGCGCGGGGCGGGCGCATCCTGCTGTGTGCATTCGAGGAGGATGTCGTCACGGGAACGGTGCAACTCCGGCTGGAGCCGAGACCGAATGGACGTCATCGCGGCGAGGTGCAAAAGCTGCTGGTGCACCCGTCGTTCCAACGTCGCGGCATCGCGCGCGACCTCATGCGCGCGTTGGAGGATACAGCGCGTGCCCGGCTGGGTGCGCGACGCCGATGGCGAACACGCGACGGTGTTCTACTACAAGGGCGTGATCTCGTAGAGTTTGCTGCCGGACATCACATAGACATAGGGTGAGCTGCCGCGCAGGCAGATCAGGCGACCAATGGACACCGCAGACTGCAACTCGCCGAGCTTTATCTGGTCCGCCGTGGACAACGTCCCCGTCTGTGACACGAACGACCGTTCCGTACCACCGTCTGCATTCAACACCATCCCGCTCGCAGTGTAGAGGCTCGATCCATTCGTGCAGAAGTTGCCGCCACCAAAGCTGAACGGGGACGAGCTTGCGGTCGTGATCTGTTGCAGCGATCCATCGCGGTAGCGCATCACGCGGTCGCCGTATGAAAACCAGAGCCTGTTGTCGAACGAGGTCAATCCCTCCACGTACCAGGCCCCCCCGTACGTTGCACCGAGATTGAATGTGCGATCGATGCCCGCGCTGCTGACGATGTGGAGCTTGGAATTTTCGGCGACATACAGAATGAGGTCATCCATCCTGGACTCCGCGTGCACGCTCGCGCCGTACGTGAGCTTCGCGATGGTGTCACCGAAGATATCGCTCGTGGTGTTCGATGACGTGCGGGTGCGGTCATCCTGGAGAATGTAATTGTCCCGCGTGATCGCCCAGAGGATGCCCGTAGGATCCGTTTCCCCTGTCGGAATCAGCTGTTCGAGCCGCAGGTCGGCGTTGACACTGCCGCCGATGTCGTCGCGCGTCGTGAACGATGGTGAGCCGTTATTGATGTTGTACATTCCCATCTCGCGCTCGCCATTGCTCTTGACGCCGAGATAGTAGAACGATGACACATCGGCCGGATCGTTCAGGCTGCGGCTGGGTGTGTAGAACCGGATGTCGGGTACGGGCGAGTCCATACGGAACGCACCGCCCGGCCGGAACTTCGCGACGGCGTCCGACCCGCCGTTCTGGTCGAACATCTTGAAGTAGATGCTGCCGCGCGTCGCGTAGATGTCGGTGTCGGGCAGCTTGCCCTGCAGTGCGGGTGTAGTGCTCAGGTCGTAGACCGTGAAGGACGCAACGCGGCCCGTGAAGCCGCCCCCACCCCCTGCAGTTACCGTGATCACGGCCGTGGCGGTCTTGGTCGCGTCCGCGGACGAGCGCGCGGTTATCGTCGCGCTGCCGGCGCCGGTAGCCGTCACAAGACCTGCCCCGCTTACCGCAGCGATTCCTGCATTACTCGTCGTCCACGACACTGCGGTATTGGTCGTGCCGGTGACTGTCGCTGAGAGCTGGCGGGTGCCGCCCACGGTGAGGCTCTCTGTCGTCGGTGAAACTGAGATCCCGACTGTCTGTACTGCCACCACGGTCAGCGCATTGGTCACGGTCCGATCCGTGACGCCCGTGCCGCGCGCCCGCACTGTGATGTTCGACGTGCCGAGCGTCGCGGCGGCGCCGCCCGTGAGCGTCAGCACGCTCGTCGTCTGCGACGCGTTCAACGTGGACGGGACAAACGCTGCAGTAACGCCGGCGGGAAGTCCCTCGACGGTGAGGTCGACCGCACCGGCGAAGCCGCCGCTCCGCGCGACCGTCAGCGGGATCGTCGCCGTAGCGCCGCGCACCAGCGTCGTCGCGCTCGTTCCGGCTGAGAGTGCGATCGCGGGCGTCGTGACAGGACCGACGTCGACCGTCGTCGTCAGCGTGAGCCCCGTGTAGGCCTCGTAGCCGTAGAGCAGCACGTACCAATCGCCGGCCTGAGGGGTGGCAATGACGCACTCTTCATGGCTCGTTTCATTCGCGTCGGCGCAGTCGAACTGCTGTGCATTGGGTACAGCGCCGAATCGGATGACCAGGTCCGCATCGCCATTCGAGCCGGCAGTGCGAACGACCAGACGCGTCGCCCCAGGCACCACGGTGATGCGATAGAACTTGTAGCTGTCCTCGGCGCCACTGATGTTCGTCACCGGTGTGCCCGCCGTCGCCGCCACCACCGAACCCGAGCCCGGCGGCAGCACGGACAGCAGAACCGTATCCATGCGGACCCGATTCCCCGCATCCCGGCCGGTCACGACCACCGGATAGGTCCCCCATGTATTCGACAGCGGAGCCGTGACGTTCACCGTGGTCGCGGCGGATCCCGCCGCCACTGTGTCCGGTGACACACTCAACGTCAGCGATGCCGACGATGCAGCAGACACCGCGATCTTCTCGGTGTGACCCGACAGCCGGGTGATCGTAACGGGCAACGCGACGCTCCTGCCCATCTCGACCGACGCAAAGATCGGCACGGACAACGTGTAGTCAGCTGCCGGCACGACGGGTGTAACCGTTACCGTGATCGCTGCGCTCTTGCTCGGATCCGCGGCTGCGGCACCGGTGATCGTCGCCGTTCCCGAAGACACGCCTGTCACGAGACCCGTCGCCGATACGGTTGCGACGCCCGGCGCACTCGTCGACCAGGTGACGCCGGGGTTCGTGCTTCCCGTGATTGTCGACGTCAGCTGGAGCGTACCGCCTGCACTGAACGTGGTTGCACCGACCGGCACAATCGAGATCGAGATCGGGATCGGCACGCTCCCGCTCTGCACCGTGACCGTCGACGTCGCCAACTTCGTCGGGTCCGCGTTCGCCGTCGCCGTGATCGTCGCACTGCCAGCCGCAATGGCGCTGACGGCGCCGGATCCGTTGACCCCCGCAATGGCCGGCGCCGATGACGCATAGCTCACCCCGGTATTCGTCGAACCGGACACCGAGGCGACGAACGACGCGGTCTGGCCGACTGTGAGCACCATCGACACGGGCGTCATCGTGATCTGAACGGGAACCGGAGTCACTGGCGCTGTGGGGGAATCGCCACCACCGCAGGCAGCGCTGAGAAACAGCACGGCCATCACAATTGCAGACCTGCGCATTGGTACTCCATGGAGTGTCGGGCAGAACGGTAAGAAAGAAGGGTCCCGAACAATAAGGGACGGAAACATTTAGATCAATGCTCCAGCGACGACGATCGGCCCCCTCCCAACATGTCCGCCGAGCTAGCCCATCACTCGGGACGCGCCATAGACCGCCGCGCTCACGGTTGCAGTGAGCGTCGCGCCCCAAGCCAGGTCGATCAATGCGATGGTGAGCGGAAAATCCTTGAAGAGCGCGAGGCACGTGAGGTCAAACGCTGCATAGGCGGCCAGCCCGAAGAATGCACCCATGGCGACGGCCCGCATCATCGACTGCTTCTCGATGGAAGGCATGACCACGAACACGACGAGTGCCGCGACATACAGCATGTAGAACATCACGCCGGGTACCCATTGGATATCGGACCGCATCAGATGGCCGAGATGCTTCTGGTACAGGTCTTTTGCGGCCAGTCCGAGCCATGTAAGATCGAGCGCGAGGAAGACGACGAGGCCAACGCCGTACAGCTTCAGAAACAGGGCGATGTTCATGCAGCGACTCCAGTGTGTGGGGATGACGGGATGTCCGCGACGTCGACCGGGCGAGCGAGCGCGGACGTAGCGGGTGTAAAGACCATCTGCGCGGTGCCGATTGCCGTTTCGAGGAAGCCGCCCTCGCAGTAGCAGAAGTAGAACTCCCACACCCGCAGGAAATGCTCATCGAATCCGAGCGCGAGGATGGCGTCGCGGTTGAGGATCATCGCATCATGCCAGCGACGCAGCGTCTCCGCGTAGTGCAAACCCATCTCGTCGGCGCGCGCGAGGTGCAGTCCATTGCGAGCGGCCGCGTCAGTCAGCACCGCGCGCGAAGGGATGCAACTGCCGGGGAAGATGTGACGCTTGATGAAATCGACCTCGCGCCGCGCCGCTTCATACCGGTCGTCGCGGATCGTGATCGCCTGAATGGCCGCGCGGCCGTGCGGCTTCAGCAACTTGGCACATTGAGTGAAGAAGGCATCGTAGTGATCGTGCCCCACCGCCTCGACCATCTCGATCGACACCAACCCGTCGTACGAACCTTGAAGGTCGCGATAGTCCTGCTGCAGGATTGTGATGCGATCCGTGAGGCCCGCTTCGGCAACGCGCTGTGACGCCATCCGGTGCTGCGCCTCGGAAATCGTTGTCGTCGTCACGTGGCAGCCGTAGTGTTTCGCCGCATGGATGGCAAAGCCGCCCCATCCGGTCCCGATCTCGATGATCCGGTCATAGGGGCGCACATCGAGCGCGGCTGCCATGCGCGCATACTTCGATTCGGACGCTTCCTCGAGCGACATCCCTGGCCGGTCGAAGAGCGCGCACGAGTACGTCATTGTGCTGTCGAGGAACGTCGCGAAGAACTCGTTGCTCAGGTCGTAGTGCGCTGCGATGTTCTGCCGGCTCCGTTGCTTCGTATTGCGGTTGAGCGCGTGAAATAGACGGCGCGCCGGAACGGCCAGGCGGGCAAGACCCGTCTCCATGCCGTCGAGGACATCGCGGTTGCGAAGCAGCAGTCGAATCAGCCCCGTCAGGTCGTCCGTCTCCCATACGCCGTCGCCGTAGGCCTCGCCTGCACCGACCGATCCGCCGAATGCGACTGCCGAATAGAAGCGCGGATCGATCACCGTGAGAGTGATGGCAGGCTGTGCGGCATCGCCCCAGTGCGTGACCGTAACACGGTCCGCAAGGATCAGGTGGCCATCATGCAGCGCCGACAGTCGCGCGGTGAGCGCATGCCTACCGATTCGGGACAACATATCCATCGGACGTTCGCTGTCTGGGGTGAGAGTGAAACGGCACGCGCTTGAGCCAGAGCCGGAACGCCTGCCAGTAAATGCCGATGACAACCTGTGCAGTCATCATCGGATACAACGTGAGTGACGACGCGAGCGTCCAGGCATTCATGGGTACGCGGTCGAGGACAAGCGTGGCGTCGAAGACCCGAGACGCCGTCGCATGATTCTCCATATGTACCGTCAGCCGGTGCGTCGGGGCTGTGAGACGCCACACATAACTCTGATCCATCGGCATGAATGGTGACACATGCAGTGCCTTCTTCATGCGACCGCGGACGCGCGTTCCGCCGGCAGATGCGGGCAGCACATACGCATGCCGATCGCCCCACGGCGTATTCGTCACTTCAGCGAGCACCGCCTCCAGCGTCGTGCCGTCCTCCGCGAAGCAGTAGTAGAAGCTCACGGGGTTCTGCACGTAGCCGAAATACCGGAGGTGTGTCAGGAGCCGAATCGGACCGGTCGGCCGGCGGCCGGTCTGCTCGGCTACAGCATCGCGCACTGCTGTATCCAGCGGCTGCGCAGGATCGCCGAAGTAGTCAGCGCGGCGGAACCTCGCCGGCGCAGCGCGCACTGCCGACCAGAGCCAGCGTCCCTCGAAGAGTTCATTCACCTCAGCAAGGTCCAGGTACATCATGAACGTGCGGTATCGGAATGCATGCATCACGGGTGCGTAGCGCCGATGCCGGACTGTGCCTCGGTAGATGCAGCTGTTCATCACGCAAACGCCGCAGCATGGTCTGTCAACGCCGCATCTGCTTCGCGTCCGGCGATACCGACTTCGTCGACCACTGCATGTCCACTCACGACACCGGCTTCGTGGAACCCGTTCCCCCAGTATGCCCCGCAATAGTGCGTCCGGTTCGGACCACTGATATGACGACGACGCGCGCGCGCCGTTTCACCCGCAAGTGTCGCAACCGGGTGGTGATACTGCACCCGCCCGAGAACGCGGCCAGGGTCGATTCCAGCATCGTCATTCAACGTCACGCAGAACGTCTCCTCCGCATCAATCGACTGGAGCGCATTCATGTTGTACGTAACGGTGGCGGCGGCATCGTCGCCCTTGCGCGTGCGGTAGTTCCACGCGCCCCACGCGGCGCGCGCGCGCGGAAGGACGGATGTGTCGGTGTGAAGGACCGCGCTATTCACCTGGTAGGGCAGTGCGCGCAGGATCTCGCGCTCCGCCACAGACGGATCGACCAGCATGGCCAGCGCCTGGTCGCTGTGACACGCGAACACGAGACGGTCGAACGGTTCGCAATTCACTTCCACCCGTTCTTCGAAGCGTTCCACGCGATGGACCGGGCAGCTGGTTCGGATTCGGTCGCGGAACGGGGCGGTGAGCGCCGTCACATAGCGCGACGAACCTCCTTCTACCACCCGCCACTCAGGTCGGCCGCTCACTGTAAGCATGCTGTGGTTGTCGAAGAACGAGACGAGATACCGCGCGGGCATGTCGAGCACGGTCGCGTGAGGAACCGACCAAAGCGCGGACGCCATCGGCAGCAGGTACCAGTCGCGAAAGGCGCGGGAAAAGCCGCCGTCGTCCATCAGTCCGCGTACCGTGATGCCGGGATTCGCTGCACTGGAGGCGACGGCATCGCGGTTGAATCGCAGGATCTCCGCAATCATGCGCAGAAACGACGGCCGCAGCGCACTCCGCTTCTGCACGAACATCTGCGCGATCGAAGATCCATTGTACTCGAGGCCAGCAGGATCGTGTCGCACACTGAAGCTCATCGTCGTCGGCTGAGACGCGATGTCAAGCTCACGCAACATTCGCGAAAAGCATGGATAGTTGCGCTCATTGAAGACGATGAACCCGGTATCCACGGCATGGCGACGGCCGCCTGACGATACATCCCACGTATGCGTGTGCCCACCGATGCGAGTATCCGCTTCGAATACCGTGACCTCGTGATCACGGTGCAGCCCGCGCGCCGCGACCAACCCCGAAACACCCGCACCCACGATCGCAATGCGCATTCAGGACCCCGATGCCAGCGCGCGTGGCGTCAGGACTCTCGCCGGCACCGGACGCAGATCACGGATGAGGCGCAGCCAGCTCAGCATCACCAGGCCGTAGTACGTGATGTCGATCTCCCACCAGAAGAAGCCCTGCCTCGTCGCGCCGGGATAGCGATGGTGATTGTTGTGCCAGCCTTCGCCCAGTGTGACCAGCGCGAGGATGAGACTGTTGCGACTGTCGTCATCCGTGTCGTAACGGCGGGTCCCCAGCTGATGCGCAAGCGAGTTGATCAGGCACGTGCCGTGGAACAACACGATCGTGCTGACGAAGAACCCCCACACGAGATAGGGAACGCCCCCGATGAGAAAGAGCGTGAGCGCGAGGATGAACGGCACGACCATGTCATGCCTGTCCAGCCAGCGCAACTCGGGGAACTGGGCCAGGTCGCGCACCTGCCGCATGTCCGTCGGGAAATTCTCCGCTGACGTGATCCAGCCCATGTGACTCCACCAGAAGCCGTGCTGGCCGGGCGAATGAACGTCGAGCTCCGTGTCCGCATGGCGGTGATGCTTCCGGTGGTGCGCCGCCCACCACAGCGGACCTCGCTGCGCCGCGCTGGCACCCAGCACTGCGAACACAAACTGCATCGCACGACTTGTCCGGAACGTGCGGTGCGAGAAATAGCGGTGGTAGAACCCCGTGATCGCGAACATGCGCACCACGTACAGCACGGCTGCAATCATCACTGCGTCCGTCTGCCAACCGACGAAGAAGACGGAGAGGCAAGCGACATGCACGCCGATGAACGGGATGATACGCACCCACTCGATCTTTTTCGCTGGCGCTTTCCCGGGCGCCGGCGCGGGCCCCGTTCCGGGCGCGGTCCCGGATACAGCGGCGCTATCCATTGGACAACGGCGCATGGCGCTGCAGCAGGGAACGCCAGTGCGACTGATCGCGCGCCGCCGTCACGCCGGCAACATCGGCGAGAGCGGTCGCGCCGGAGCCACCCACGATCAGCGGGATGCGCGACGGCAGTTCACGCCGCAGTGTCGTGACCTCCTCGCGCGTCGCATCGCGATCCGCCGACGCAACCACTCCGAGTGCCACCACCAGCGCACCATCACGTTCCGCCGCCGCCGCAATCTGCGAGGCAGGCAGATCCACTCCCACCCACGTGGGATGCCAGCCGTCGTGCGCCGCCATTGCACCTGCGATCATCGAACCGAGCGCGTGCCGCTCACCCGCGGGCGCGGCCAGCAGCACCCGCGGCGCAGTGTCCGGGGGACTGAACTCGCGGATCAACCAGCCCAGCATCTGCTCGATCGTTGCCGTCGCCGCGTGTTCGCGCGCGATGCCGATCTCCTCTTCCTGCCACGCATGTCCCAGCTCCGTGATCACAGGCGACAGCACCTCCTCCAGGAAACGCGGCGTCCCGACGGACAGGACCGCGCGACGCAGCAGCGCAAACAGGAGCACGCCATCCATCGCGCGCGCCGCCACCAGCGCGCGCCGACGGTGCGACCCGATGTCGGACGGTTGCGCGGCCCGGTGTTCGGCCTCCTCCGTGACCAGCCGCTCCAACTCCTCGGCCGGCAAACGCACGAGCGTACCCACCGACCGGCCCGCATGGGACAGACGCGCCAGCTGGCAGAGCCGCTCGATGTCGACGTCGGAATACAGGCGCTGGCCACCCTGCGCGCGACCAGGGGATACCACTGCATAGCGACGTTCCCACGCGCGCAGCAGCTCCGGCGTCAGGCCGGCGCGCTCGGCGGCCACCCGGATCGGGTGCCGCGGGCTATCGTGGCTGTTCGATTCAATCATGTCCCATATGTAATCAACCCCGGACGCTTGTACAACCCCATACTTGTACATACATTGGACGAGATGCAGAAAATAACGACGGCAATGCCGTCCCAAAACCGATGATCATGGACGCCTGGCTCGCCGTCGTACCTGCTATTTCCGTCTATGTGACACTGGCGTACTGCGGGTCCCTGGTGCTCAGGCGGAACGACATCGCCGACGTGGCATGGGGGCCGGGGTTCCTGTTGATTGCGTGTATAGTGTGGTGGATGAACGGAGCTCCTGCCGGTCGGCCTCTTCTGGTCGTGCTGCTCGTGGCGGCATGGGCCGTTCGGTTGGCGCTCCACATCGGTATCCGAAACCGCGGCAAGCCCGAGGACCATCGGTACGCCGCATGGCGGGCGTCGTGGGGCACCTGGTTCCATCTGCGGGCCTACCTCCAGGTCTTCGTCCTTCAGGGTCTACTGATGCTGGTTGTCTCGGCACCGGTGGTTGCGGCCGTCTCGTCGCCACAGGGCGGGTTCTCCAATGGCGCGGCGGCGGTGTTCATGGTCGCGGGGCTGGCCCTGTACATCATCGGATTCGTATTCGAGACGGTTGGGGACATCCAGCTATCGCGTTTCATGCGCGACCCGTCGAACCGCGGCCGCATCATGCAGGACGGCTTGTGGGGGTACACGCGGCACCCCAACTACTTCGGCGAGGTGCTGGTGTGGTGGGGCGTGTGGCTGATCGCGCTGCCGTCACCATATGGATGGGTTGCCGTGATCGGCCCGTTGACGATTACCTTTCTGATCCTGAAGGTGTCCGGCATTCCGATGATGGAGGCACACATGGCTACGAAGCCCGGGTTCGACGCATACCGTCGTAGCGTCAATCGCTTCATCCCCGGCCCGCCGAAGCCCCGGACATGAACGCACCCGCACCCGCACCCGCGCGCGACCCGGAACGCTGGATCATCCCCACGGTGATGGCGGCGACGACATCGATCGTGATCGGCGCGATCTGGGACATTTCGTGGCACATGACAGTCGGCCGTGACACGCTGTTCACTGCGCCGCATGTGCTCGAGCAGCTGGGTGCGGCAGTGGCCGGCCTCGTATGCGGCGCGTATGTGCTGTGGCTGACATTCCGCGCGCCGGCGGAAGCGCGCGCTCACACGGTCCGTTTCTGGGGTTTCCACGGCCCGCTCGGCGCGTGGGTGATCATCTGGGGCGCGATCGCGATGATCGTGTCGGTGCCGTTCGACAACTGGTGGCACGGCGCGTACGGCCTCGATGTCGAAATTCTGAGTCCGCCGCACACGGTGCTGATGCTCGGCGTGCTCGGCATCCAGGTCGGCACGCTGCTCTTCACGCTCGCCGCGAAGAACCGGGCGCAGCAGGTGCGCGCGACCGGCGGGAGCGGCGCATTCACATACACGACGGGCGTGCTCCTCATGATGGTTGCACTCGCGCCGTATGAGAAGATCGCCTACCCGAATGCGTGGCACAGCAGCCTGTTCTACACCGTCACGGCAATGATCTTCCCGTTCCTGCTGCTGGGCGTCGCGCGCGCGGCACGAGCCAAGTGGCCTGCGACGGCGGCCGCGTGCGTGTACATGGGGATCATGCTCCTGACGATGTGGATCCTGCAATTGATCCCCGCGGAGCCTAAGCTCGCACCGATCTACAATCGCGTCACACGCATGGTCCCGCTCGCATTCCCGCTCGTGCTCGTCGCACCCGCTCTCGTGATCGACATCATGGAACGCGCGCGCACGCGTCTGCGCAATGACTGGATCCATGCTGCCTTCGCGGGCGCCGCGTTTGTCGCCGTCATGTTCGTCGTGCACTGGACATTCGCGTACTTCATGCTGTCACCCGCCGCGCGCAACTTCGTGTTCGCGGCGGACCAATGGCCGTACATGTACGAGATGCGCGAGTGGCGCCATCAGTTCTGGTTCCCCGTGGGCGACGGTACGACGTCGACGATCCTGCCACTGATGACGACGCTCGGCATAGCGACGCTCATTGCGACAGTCTCCGCCCGCATCGGCCTCGCCTGGGGCAACTTCACGCAGCGCGTGATGCGGTGACGTGGTGAGACGCGTTCTGCTCATTGCGTGCGTGTGGCTGCTGGCGTCGGCGCATGTCGGCAGCCCTGACGTCTGGTTCGACGGCATGGCGGGTCCGTATCCCGTGCGTGTGCTGATTCGGCCACCCGCCGTCGTGCCCGGACTCGCGGATATCGTGGTGCGTGTGCAAGGCGACGCATCGCGCGTGCTCGTCGCACCTGCACGCGGCGATACCGGACCGGAAGGCGCACCGCCGCCTGACATCGCGCAGCCGGTCGACGGAACGCCCGGCACGTTCAGCGCGCAGCTCTGGCTGATGACGCGCGGCGCATACCGCATCACGGTGACCGTGGAAGGACCGGCAGGGTCGGGGATCGTGAACGTGCCGGTGACGGCATCCGCGAGTGAACGTCTCCCGATGCCGCGCGCGATGGCGCTCATCCTCATCGGTGCCGCGCTGTTCCTGCTGACCGGCCTCATGAGCATTGTAGGTGCAGGCGTGCGCGAGAGTCTGCTTCCGCCGGGGCAGCCGGCGACGGACGAACGTCGCCAGCGCGCGCGCGTCGCAATGGCTGCCACCGTGGTGATTACGACTGTGATCCTGTTCGGCGGCTGGCGCTGGTGGCGCGAAGTGGATCGCGATCATCGGGCGGGGCTCGATCATCCGTGGAGCGCGACCACAGCCCTGTCGGGGGAGGCCGACTCGACCGGCGCACGCACGCTCACGTTCGTGATCACCGACTCCGCATGGATACAGCGCAGCGATTCACTCTGGCTCGCGCGCAATCGTGGTGCGACGGCGGCCGCGCTGATTCCGGACCACGGCAAGATCATGCACATGTTCATCATGCAGGACTCGCTGCTGACGTCCTTCGCGCACCTACACCCCGTTACGTCGGATACGCGCACCTTCACGAGCGCGATGCCACCAGTGCCCGGCGGCAGCTACCGCGTGTATGGCGACATCGTCGAGGAGAGCGGCGTCGCGCGCACGATCGAGACATCCCTCACAATTCCAACCGCCACCGCGGCTTCTGCTGCCGCAGCACCGGCGCGTTTGACAAACGGTAGCAATGGCGACGAGGCGTGGTGGAGCGGCCCGCCCGTAGGTATGTTGCGCGATACCGCCGTCGCATTCGACAGTACGTCAATCATGCATTGGGCATCGCCGCGCAGCGCCCGCGCGGGCGAACCGATCGAGATCGCCGTGGACATCGC
>JBBSJG010000017.1:0-26756 GCA_038257485.1 Longimicrobiales bacterium
ACGTCGCTCAGATCGCTGCATTGTCCGGTAAGACCGCCACGTGAACAACCTCTGATCAGACACGCATGAACCGGCCGCCTGAAACCGTGATCGAGCCTGCGCGATCCGCACCTGCTGCGGACGCGCATGCTGACATGATCAGTGCATCGCCGGAAGTGGCGGAGCTGTTCAGCTCACTCGACAAGGCAGTCCGCGCCCGCCGACTCTACCAGGCTAACAACCCGGTCTTCCAGCAGTTCGTGCTGGCATTCAACACTGCGATCAACCGTCTCTGGCAGAAGCTCCCGTCGCTCGCAGTCCAGATCGATGAATACACGTTCCGCTGGCAGAACCGCGACTTCACGTCCGGCGATGGGCGCGACAGTGTGCCGTTCCTTTTCTACAAGGACGGCGTTCGGTTCCTCTCGTTCCTGCCGGGCTTCGAAGAAGAGGCCGAACGCTTCCTCGACGTCGTGGCGCAAGCGCGATTGCTGGACGCACGCAGCGACAACGATATCGTGACGTTGTTGTGGCAGGCCGAGTTCGTGAACCTGCAGTACACGTATGTCGACGCGCTCGCGGACGGCCTCCAGGTGCCTGAGGCGACGAGCCCGACGGCCCGCGCGATACCCGCGGGCACGCAGATCGAGCTCGAGCCCATGCCCACCCTCGAGCTCACGCTCCGACCGGAGGAGGCACCACGCCGGCGCGATGTGGCGCCCCCCGCTGTCGAGAGCGGGGCACCCACAGTCGCGGGGTCCTTCGGACGCGACGAATTCTCCGAGACGCTCTATTTCATGGATCCTCTCGAGCTCGAGGCGCTCAAGCGCGAAGTCGATCTCGAGATGAAGCGCGACATCCGGCGGGACGTGCTGTTCGCACTGTTCGACCGCCTCGAAGACGCGATTCCCGAACGGCAGACCGAGATCCTGCGCATTCTACGCCAGCTGCTCCCCGTGTTCCTCGGTGGCGGTGAGCTGTCGCTCGCGACGATGATCCTGGTCGAGCTGAACGCATTCCTGGACAAGGGACTGCTGCCGCCGGAGCAGGAATCGCTGGCGAGGGACCTGTTCCGCGAGCTGAGCGAGCCGGGCGTTCTGAGTCAGCTGCTTGCATCGCTCGAGGACGGCACCATCGATCCAACCGGCGCCGAGCTCGGGATCTTCCTCGCGCACCTGGGTCCCAACGCAATGCCGCTCCTGCTCAGCACCATGGACAAGACCACGGTGCCCGCGTTGCAGGAGCGCCTGCGTGTTGCCATGAATGGCCTTGCGGACCGCCATCGCACACATTTGCTCGCGCTGCTGCGGCTCGATGCGCCCGACATCGTGCGCGGCGCTGTCGCACTCGTGGTGCAGCAGAACATGATGGAGGCGATTCCGTCCCTGGCGGACCTGCTGAAGCATCCGGATGGCAACCTGCGCAGGACTGCAGTGGAAGGCCTCGCGCAGCTGAAGTCGGCGGCTGCGATGGAAGCGATCCAGCGAGCGCTGGGCGATGTGGATCGCGAGGTTCGTCTGGCGGCGGCGAGGGGTCTAGGCGCGGCGAGGTATACGCCGGCGAGGGCGAGGCTCGAGGAGATCGTGAACAGCAAGTCATTGCGTGATACCGACCTGACCGAGCAGATCGTGCTGTTCGAAGCGTTCGGCTCAGTTGCTGCGCCCGAGAGCGTGGACATGCTGGACAAGCTGTTGAACGGGCGACGCATGTTCGGCAAGGAGTCGCAGGAGATCCGCGCGTGCGCGGCCATGGCGCTCGGCCGCGTCGGTACGCCCGCCGCGCGCGCGGTATTGCAGCGGTCTGCCGCCGAATCGAATCCGATGGTGCGCAATGCTGTTTTGAAAGCGCTGCGTCATGAGGGCGGCGCGTGAGTCAGCACGCGCACGCGGCGATGGTTCACAGCGAGACGCTGCTGCAGCCGCTCGGCCGCGCGCTCGTGATATCGCTGTACGCGTCCGCGCAGGCGCTGCGCATCTATCCACTCGAGAACGCGACCGTTCAGAACACACTGGCAGAGCTGCATCGGACGGTAGGCCGTCTGCTCGAGCGCGAAGGCCTGATCGACCTGCGCATTGTCGGAGACTTCCTGTTCATCAACGACGCGCGCTTGCGCCTCGACCTCTCGGATTACGCCGCGTTCTCATTTGTGCTCGGACTCGTCGATCGCCACAGCGTCGGCCAGGTCGAGATCGGTGTGGGCGTCGAGCGTTCGGACCTCGCCACATTCGTATCCCTGCTGTTGCAGGAAGCGCCCGCAGGCGACGCCGTGTTCGACCGGTTCGTGTCGAAACTCGACGCGAGCAATGCGCAGCACATCGCGGTCGAGCCACGTCGCGGTGTGGAAGAGGAGGAGCACGAGCACGACGACCAGGCCAAGGAAGTCGCGAAGCGAACGTACTTCCAGTCCGTCCACGTCGCGAAGGAAGTGCTGACGGATGTCCGCATGGGGCGGGCAGTGAACCTGCGGCGCGTGAAGCGGGCCGTACAGAGCATCGTCGACCAGGTGTTGAACAACGAGACGTCGATGCTCGGCATGACGCAGTTGCGCGACTATGACGAGTACACGTTCACGCATTCGGTGAATGTGTGCATTTTCAGTGTCGTGCTGGGTCAGAAGCTGGGTCTGTCGAAGCAGGAGTTGTACGAGCTGGGGCTGGGCGCGCTGTTCCATGACATCGGGAAGCAGCGGATCGACCCGCAGATCGTCCACAAGACGAGTGGTCTCGACGCCTACGAGTGGGGCCAGATGCAGCGGCATCCTGTGGAAGGATTGCTGATGCTGTTCCAGATGCGGGGGCTCACGGAGATCCCGTATCGTGCGATGCTGACGGCGTATGAGCATCACATGAAGATCGACCTGACGGGATACCCGCGAAACATCAGGCCGCGCAAGCCCACGCTGTTCAGCCGCATTGTCGCGACGGCCGACGGTTTCGATGCTGCCACATCGAAACGCAGCTATCAGCAGCAGCCGTGGCCGCCGGATGAAGTGTTGCGCGAGATGCGTGAAAACCCGCGGCGTGGCTATGACCCGCTGCTGGTCAAGGCGTTCATCAATGTCACGGGTGTATTCCCGGTCGGCACACTCGCCATTCTCGACAGCAGCGAGATGGTCGTCGTCACGGGCCGCAACCCCGACCCCGCAAAGGTGCACCAGCCGCTCGCCACCGTCATCAGCGACTGGATGGGCGTGATGCTCGCGGATCCATTGACCATCGATCTTTCCGACATCGACGCTACGACCGGCCTCCCCAAGCGCGCCATCATCAAGACCGTCGATCCCGATACATACGGCATCAAGGTTTCCGATTACCTTGTCTGACACACTGTCGGCGCGGGACCCGCGCGATCCACTTGCCACGCACTTCGACAGGTGGCGCAGGGAAGGCCACACCGCCCTCATCCCGTTCATCACGGCCGGCTACCCGGCCCCCGCTGCGACCGATGACGTACTGGATGCATTGGTTGCGGGTGGTGCCGACATCATCGAGCTCGGGATACCGTTCAGCGATCCGACCGCGGACGGACCGACGATTCAGCGCGCGTCCCAGAGCGCGCTCGACCAGGGTGTCACGCTCGCATGGACGCTCGACGCGCTCCGCCGCTTCCGCACCCGCCACGACACCCCGGTCGTTTTGTTCAGCTACCTGAATCCGATCCTGCGATATGGCATCGATGAATTCATCCGGGATGCAGAGGACGCCGGTGCACAGGGCATCCTGCTGACAGACCTGCCCGTCGGTGGCGACAACGTCATCGAAGCGAAACTCGAGCAGAGCCGACTGTCACTGATCCGCCTCGTCGCGCCGACCACGACGCCCGAACGCTTCAAGGTCATCGCCGCCCGCGCGCAGGGCTTCATCTATTACATCGCCCGCCTCGGCGTCACCGGTGCCGGCGGCACCATGCGCGATGAGCTCGAGCAGGAGCTCGCCGCCATGAAGTCCCTCACCCCCATCCCCATCGCAGTCGGCTTCGGCGTCTCCACGCCCGCTCACGCCGCCCGCCTCCGCGGCCACGCCGATGCCATCATCATCGGCTCCGCCCTGATCGACAAACTGGACCAGGAAGGCATCCCCTCCCTCACTCCCTTCCTCCGTTCCCTCCACCCCTAACCCCCTCCACCCCTTTTCCCTTTTCCCTTTTCCCTTTTCCCTAAGGCCAGTACAGCCGCCTCTCCAGCGCCGCATCCGGCTCCACAAACACCGTCTTCGCCCTCTCCACCACAACCCTCCCCGCCGGCGCCTTGCGCGGCTTCCGCACGTACTTCCGACGCGTCCAGTCCACCGGCACCATGCCCGATGTGCGACCGCGGCTGTTCACTGCGGCGATGACCGCCGCTTCCGCGAGATCCCTCGCCGGCGGATTGGCGTCCCGATCGGTCCAGCGCAGCACCACATGCGCGCCTGCCAGGTCCCTCGCGTGAAGCCAGATATCGTTCGGCGAGGCGTGACGAAATGTCAGCTCGTCATTGGCCCGGCTGTTCCGACCCGCGCGCACTTCGAACCCGCCGCTCGTGCGATAGCGGCGATAGGGCAGAGGCACTTCGTCGATGGCCTCCCTCGCCGTCGTGTGCTCGCGCGACCACCGATCGATGTCCGCGGGGGATGCGGTGCCTTCCGACATCGCCTGCTGCAGTGCAACCAGCGAAACGCGCTCGGTTGTCGCGTCTGCAATCATCGACGGCACGCGCTCCGCCGCGAGGTCCCGTCGCTTCGCCTGTTCGTACAGACGCGATGCATTGTCGGTGGCGCTGAGGGACGGGTCCAGGACGATGCGTGCAGTGCCGCCCTGAAAATTGTCGAGCTCGACATCGGCGGCGCCGCGGGGCACTGCGTGGAGTTGCGCGAACAGCAGGTCGGCGTCGCCGCGCATGCGCGTGGAGTCCGCCGTCGCATCCCGCAGTTCGACCTCCATGCGCGCGACCTTCTCGTCGATTCTACGGATGCGTTCGTGCAGTGCTGCAACTGCGGCATCAACGGTGCCGGACTCCGGCGCAGCCGCGGGTGCTGCGTCCGCCGACGCGACCACGTCGAAGGCAGTCACGAGGTCGGTGGTGGCGACGGCGTCACTGCGGTCGACGGCGGACGGGTATGGCTGGCCACGACCATCCGGCAGGATGAACGCAGCGTCCGACGCGAGCAGCGTGGTATACCGCCGATACGCTTCGGCGA
The DNA here is from genome assembly GCA_038257485.1 of Longimicrobiales bacterium. Taxonomy (GTDB): domain Bacteria; phylum Gemmatimonadota; class Gemmatimonadetes; order Longimicrobiales; family RSA9; genus DASUXU01. Next base: position 5,154 of record JBBSJG010000017.1, read on the forward strand.
TGGTCTGTTCGTCGATCGATCGGATGAGCGGTGTCACGATGTACGTCGCATTCATGGGGCTCGTGTATGCGATCTCGCGCACGATCGTGCGGCGCAGGTCCTCGTCGCCGCCGCCGCGGACGATGGTGGCGAACGCCTCAGCATCCACGGCGGCATCCATCCCGGCGCGATGGCGGGCCTCGGGCGGCTGGTAGCGCGCGCCCGGTCGCATCATGGTGCCGGCCCGTTCGCGCACCTGCAGCAACGCGGTCACGGCGTCGTCAGCACCGAGTGCGATGGCATTCCAGCGCGTCCCGACGAGTTCGATGATGACGCGGCGGACAAAGCCACCCGCGGCATCGCCCGCGTTGAGGTCGATGCAGAGCACCCGTTCGTCCGGCAGCGTATAGATGGCGGCGATGGCAGTGCCGGGGGCCACCTGCACAGTCGCGCCGGCCGGCTCGCGCGGCGTGGCGCGGACCGTGAGGTCGCCGGAGGAGGGATTGAGGCGCCAGTGCAGCCATGTATCGGCGGTCTTCCGCGTGCGCGCGCCCAGGCGGAGCAGGAGCGATCGCTCGGCGCGGTCCAGCCACATGCCGCGTACGGACCGGCCTTGCAGCTGGTCCGACAGCGTCCGGGCCAGCGCCGCCAGGAGCAGGGAATCGTACTTTATTGCGTTTGACACCCCTACATAGTGCACGTACCTTCGGCGCAACGTCAAAGGGCACAACGGACTACTCGCGGCTGTAGCTGCGCAGGCAAGCGTCATGAGCGTACTGGGCCCGAAGACAAAACGGATTACAGTCCGGGATCTGCTGGAATTCAAGCAGCGCGGCGAACGGATCGTCGCGCTCACTGCGTACGACTACACGTTCGCGCGCATTGTCGATGAGAGTGGCGCGGACATGATCCTGGTCGGCGATTCCGTCGGCCAGATCATCGCCGGCCACGAATCGACCATCCCCGTCACCATTGAAGACATGATCTATCACGGGCGCGCTGTGCGCCGCGCCGTGAAGCGTGCATTCGTGGTCATCGACATGCCCTTCCTCTCGTTCCAGGTCACACCCGAGGAAACGCTGCGGAACGCGGGTCGCATCATGAAGGAGACGGGTGCGGAAGCCGTAAAGCTGGAGGGTGGCGACGAAGAGGCGGAGCGTCATGTGCGCGCGCTCGTGCGCGCGGGGATCCCGGTGCTCGGACACCTGGGCCTGACACCACAATCCGTGCATGTACTCGGCGGGTTCCGCGTGCAGGGCCGGGATGCCGAGGGCGCCGACCGCCTGCGCGAGGACGCAGCCCGCCTCGAGGCCGCCGGCGCGTTCGGCGTGGTCCTCGAGCTGGTCCCCGCGAAGCTCGCGGCCGAAGTGACCCAGGCGCTGACGATCCCGACGATCGGCATCGGCGCGGGCCCCGACGTAGACGGACAGATCCTCGTGCTCTACGACATGATCGGCCTCAATGAGGATTTCACGCCGCGATTCCTGCGTCGGTTCGCCGAGGTCGGACAGCAGTCCCGCAAAGGCGTGACCGACTACGCGGCAGCCGTACGCGACGGTACGTTCCCGGCACCCGCGCAGAGCTTCGAGTGATTGTCGTCAGTACGCGCGCAGCGTTGCGCTCCGCCATCGACGGAGCGCGCGCCGACGGCAGCCGCATCGCATTCGTGCCGACCATGGGCTATCTCCACGAAGGTCATCTCGCCCTGTGCGACGAAGCCGCGGCCGCCGCGGATTTTGTCGTGATGTCGATCTTCGTCAACCCGCTGCAGTTCGGGCCCGGCGAAGACTTCGAGCGGTACCCGCGCGACCTCGATAACGATTCAAGGCTCGCGGAAGGGCGGGGCGTCCACCTGTTGTATGCGCCTGACGTCGCCGGGATGTATCCGGGCGGCGACACGCGTGTGTTCGTGACCGCGGACGCGCTCGAGACTCGCCTGTGCGGCGCATACCGACCCGGCCATTTCAGGGGTGTGCTCACCGTGGTCGCCAAGCTGTTCAACCAGGTGACGCCGGACGTCGCAATCTTCGGGCAGAAGGACTTGCAGCAGTGCGTGCTGCTCGAGCGGATGGTGAACGACCTCGACTTCCCGATCGACATGCGCATGGCGAGGATCATCCGCGAGACCGACGGCCTCGCGCTCAGCTCCCGCAATGTCTATCTCGCGCCGGAGGACCGGGCCGCTGCGCCCGTCCTGTACCGCGCACTCCAGGCTGGCGCCGCCGCGTTCGCAAACGGTGCAGTGCGTGCGGCCGACGTGATCGCGGCCGCGCGTGCAGTCATCGAGCGCGAGCCGCGCATTGCGCTGCAGTATCTGTCACTGGTGGACGCAGCCACACTCGACGACGTGGCGACGCCCGTCAACGGCAACGCCCTCGCGGTCGCAGCGCACCTCGGTCCCACCCGTCTCATCGACAACATCCTGCTCTGATGGAGCACGTCATGCACCCGATCATCGAGGCCGCCGCCGCCGGCGTGATGCCGGAGTGGACCCACGTGTCGAGCAAACGCGCGGAGCACATCGAACGCGTTCGCGTGCTGCTCGGTGAATGGGCGGATGCCGCTGGTGTCGGTGATGTGGACGCGAAGCGCTGGCGCGCGGCCGGCACTCTGCATGACGCATTGCATGACGCGCCTCACGACGCGTTGCGTGACATCGTGCCCGCCGAGTTTCGCGACCTGCCGGGCAAGATGCTCCACGGCCCGGCTTGCGTCGTACGACTGCGTGCCGACGGCGCCACCGATGAGGACCTGCTGCATGCAATTACATACCACACGATCGGGCATCCCGACTTCGCCATGATCGGCCGCGTGCTGTATGCCGCCGATTTCCTCGAGCCGGGGCGGCCCGAAGAACCGATGCCACGATCGGCCCTGCGCTCGCGCATGCCCACGGACATCGATGCAGTCATCCCGATCGTGCTCAAGGCCAGACTGCTCGATCAGGTGACGCGAGGGAAGCGCATCCGGCCGGAGACCTTCGCGTTCTGGAACGCGGTCACCCGTGACAAGGCGTAGCGCATCATGAGCGACGCACGCAGCCGCTTCGAGCTCGGCGCGCTTGTCGCCGCACTGCTTCTCGTAGCAGCCTTTGTCACATCGTTCGTGTTCGGAATTGCGCGGCGCCCGTCCGTCGACGAACCGGCAGCGGTTGCCGTCACTCCCGCACCGCTCGTACCCGCGACGAAGCGAGGCCGCATCGAGGTGCTGAATGCGTCGGGACGGTCAGGCCTCGCGCGCGCTGTGACATTGCAACTGCGCGAGGCGGGGTTTGACGTTGTGTTCTTCGGCAACCACGGCGCGATCCGCGATAGCTCGGTGGTCCTCGATCGTATTGGCAAGCGCGATGTCGCGCAGGCCGCTGCGACTGCACTGGGAATCACGGCAGTGCGCACAGATCGTGACAGCACACTGCTTCTGGATGCGTCTGTCGTTGTCGGGAAAGATTGGCAGCGCCGCCAGGTGCAGCAGCAGCAGCAGCTGAAGCAGGGCTGGAAGGCGCGCCTGAACCGCTGGCTCGGCCGCTAGCTAGTTCGCCGCCGCTCCAGCCGCCGCTTCGGCCTCCGCCGCGGCCGTGCGCCCGCGTAACTCCACCAGTGCAAGATACGGCTTCGGCGGTTTGGTCTCGTGTTCCGCACGCAGCTGACCGCACGCCGCAGCGATATCGCGACCTCGCGGCCCGCGGACGGTTGCCGCCACACCTCGCGCATCCAGTGCTGCCGCGAACTCGGTCAGGCGACGCTGCGGCGTAGGCTGCCAGTCAGTGCCGGGGATCGGGTTGAACGGGATCAGGTTCACATGCGCATTGAACCGGCGAGCGATGACCGCGAGATCTCGCGCGTGCACGAGGTCGTCATTCATCCCCTCGATCATCACGTACTCGAACGTGATCCTGCGGCCGCCCGCGGCCTCGAACTCGTCGAGTGAATTGAGCAGCACGGGCAGCGGATACTTGTTCTCGAGTGGCACGAGCTGCGCGCGCAGTTCCGGTGTCGGTGCGTGCAGCGAGATCGCGAGACGGAACTGCTCCGGGCGCTTGGCGAGTTCCTGGATGCCCGGCACTACGCCGACGGTCGACACCGTGATGCGGCGCGCGCCCAGGCCGTACGCCTGGTTGAGCAGTGTAAGCGACGGCATTACAGCGCCGCGATTCATGAGCGGCTCGCCCATGCCCATGTAGACGACATTCGTGATCGGACCCATGCCGTGCTCGAGCGCGTAACGACGCGCGCCACGGAACTGCGCGACGATCTCCGCGGTCGTGAGCTGCCTGCGGTACCCCGACCATCCCGTCGCACAGAACACGCACGCCATTGCGCACCCGGCCTGCGACGAAATGCACAGGGTCAAGCGATCGCGCGTCGGAATCAGTACGGCCTCCACCAGCTCACCATCGCTCATGCGCCACAGCTGCTTGACGGTACCGTCGGTCGAGCGCTGCACGTTCGCGGGTTCCGGCGATGTCAGCAGAAACGCTTCGTCGAGGGCCGTACGCTCCGACTTGGGCAGGTTCGTGAGCTCCTCGAACGACAATGCGTCCCGCTCGTACAGCCAGACCTTCGCCTGCTGCGCGCGATACTTCGGCTGGCCCCGCGAGGTGAAGTGCGCAGCCAGTGCCGCGTCCAGCTCGTCCGGCATCAAGCCGAGGATGTCGATCCTGCTGTCCGTCATTTTGAACCCTGAAACAAGATGCCGATGCGGAATGTGTGCACCGCCCCGAACCCGTTCGCGAGCGATTCGCGGACCACACCGAGCTCGTACCGGTTGACTCTTACCCCGACTGACCCGATTGCGGTCACGGTGCGACCGTCACTGCCCGGCTCGGAGACGGCGCCCGCCTCGACCGTGATCAGGTCCCGCCACGTGCCGCCGCCCGTCAGGCGGTGCGTCAGCCCCGTTTGCTCGCTCGCGCCGCCCGCGCCGTAGCTGGCCGCGGCCCGCCATTCGGGGAAGGGCAGGGCCTGCTCTACACGGGCGCCCGCCGACCACACCGTGCTCGCGTCCTGGCTCTGCGCCGTCGCCGCGAGGACGATCGGGATGCCGACCGGAAGCGCGTAGTGCGCGCCGAGACCGAGGCGCACCGCGGACTCCTCGTTGAGCACAGCGCTGCTGCGGACATACTGCGCGCTGGCACCGACCCGCAGCCTGGACAGGGCGTGGGACGCGCCGATCGTGAAGAGGTCCTGACCGATGACAATCGCTGTTCCGTCGTCCGGCGACGTTTCCGTGCCCTCGATGCCATCGATGCCGATATGCTGGAATCCGGCTGCGACGGTCGTGCGCCCGTCCAGGCGGTACGCCCCGGCCAGAGCGACGCCATTCACGCCCGAGATCGCGGGGCCGCGCAGGTCCATCACCACGGCCTCCGCGCGGCCGGCCGGCGAGAGCATCGCAGCATTGCGGAATACCGCCGTCGCACCACCGACGAGCGCGTCAGGCGTTGCCGCCGTGCGGACGAGCCAGGCGTCGATCATCTGCTGCGCCTGCGCCGATGACGCCGTCGCACACATACAGAAGAACGCGGTCAGTGCAGTGAAAAGCGTTGTCTTCAATTGACTCTTCGTGGCTTGTTGGCGGTTGGGGGTGCCGCTAAAGTTAACGCGATTCCAGTGTGACGGAACTCCTGCGCCGTGCCGAGGCCAACGCATTGCTCCTGACGGACCTCCTGCCAGTCGATCAGATCAGGATCCCGCTCCGATCGAGCACCCGGGATGAAGTCCTCCGGGAGCTGGTCGATCTGGCGACCGTCGGGATGGGGGCTGAGACGCGTGACGACGTGTTGCGCGCCGTACTGGATCGTGAATCGAAGATGTCCACCGGAATCGGCCTCGGCGTTGCGATCCCGCACGGCAGGTCCACCATGCTGACGGAGCTGCGCGTGATCGCCGCGAGGTCTGCCTCGCCCATCGACGTACAGGCGCTCGACGGCGAGCCGGCCCGCCTCTTTTTCCTGCTGGTCGGACCGGAATCAGATGCCAGTTCACACATCAAGGCGCTCAGCCGCGTGTCCCGGCTGGTCCGTCGCGATGAGATCCGGCAGCGGCTGATTGACGCTCCCGACGCCGCGACCTTTCTGGCCATCCTGCAGGAGGCAGAAGACCAGGGCTAGCCCGCGGCTCCGCCCTTTTCTTCCGCCTTGCGCAGCTGGAGCGCCATGTCGTCCGACTTCACGGTGCGCTGTGCCAGCTCGAGCTGGAACCTCATCGACCCGACGCCCTCACGCAGGATCCGCGACTTCGTTGTCTGCGAGCCGCCCCGCCGCAATGTCGTCTCCATGGCCGCGCACAGCTGGGACAACGTGTCGAAACCGGCGCCCATGAACTGCAGCTTGAGTTGCTGGACCGCACGCATCGCGGGCATCTCGTACATGCCGGGGTTCGCCTTCGCCGCAGCATACTGCTCCACCAGGCCGTGCACCCTCGCCACCTTCGTCAGGAACTCACCGATCTCGATGACCGCGAGGTTCGCTGTAGGACTCATTTTTCCTGCCATACTCCCAACATAACCGTTCCGCCGTCGCGCGCGAGTGCCGTATGGCCGATCGCGTCGGGTCTCCGCTTGTCGCCCCCCGGCCCGTGCGCCATCTTTCAGACGATACCATTGCGGCACCTACGAGAGGCTCCAGGACTGTCCAGGCTCATTGCATACCTGCCCGCGCTGCTATGGGCCGCGGCCGTCCTCTGGATCGGCAGCCTGCGCGACGTGCTCGCGCCGAGGACAGGACTCCCCCTCGACAAAGTGGCCCACTTCGCGATGTACGGTGTACTCGGTGCACTGGCGGCACGCGGCTGGCTGCGCAACCGGCGGGTGCCGCACGCTGCCGTTGTGATCGTCCTCGCCATCCTGGTCGGCGTGATCGACGAACTGCACCAGCGGGGCGTGGCAGGGCGGTCCTCCGAGCTCGCGGACCTGGCCGCTGATGCTGCGGGTGTCGTTGTCGCGTTCGCGGTCGTTGCAAAACGGACAAATGCTTTCAGCCCTGGAAAAGAATGACCGATTTTTCGACGACGTACCGTACCCGTACGACAGGCAGCCTGCGCAGCGAGGATGCGGGCACCATTGTGCGCCTGGCGGGCTGGGTCCACCGCCGCCGCGACCTGGGCGGCCTCATCTTCATTGACCTGCGTGACCGCAGCGGCCTGGTCCAGCTCTCGTTCGGGCCGGACTCGTCGAGTGCGGATGTGATGGCGACGGCGAAGCACCTGGGCAGCGAGTGGGTGATTGCAGTGACGGGCACGGTGCGCGCGAGGCCGGGCAACAACCGCAATAGTGAGCTGGCGACGGGCGACATCGAAGTCATGGTCGAAGCGCTCGACGTGCTCGCGCAGTCCGATACACCGCCCATCCTGGTCGCACGGTCGGCGACGGATGAGCTGCCCGCGGAAGACCTGCGCCTGCGCTACCGCTATCTCGATCTGCGTCGTGAAGAGTTGCAGCGCTCACTCGGCGTGCGCCATCGCGCGCTCCAGATCACGCGTCGCCACCTGACCGATGAAGGGTTCTGGGAAATCGAGACGCCGATGCTCACGCGTCGCACACCGGAAGGTGCCCGCGACTATCTCGTACCGAGCCGCGTCCATCCCGGCGAGTTCTATGCGCTGCCGCAGTCGCCGCAGCTGTACAAGCAGCTGCTCATGGCGTCCGGCTATGATCGCTACTTCCAGATCGCGCGCTGCCTCCGCGACGAAGACCTGCGCGCGGACCGGCAGCCGGAGTTCACACAGATCGATGCGGAAATGTCATTCGTGTCCGAGGAAGATGTGTTCGCCGTCGGCGAGCGTCTCATGGCTGCGATCTGGCGAGCGATCCTCGGTGTCGAGCTCACCGTGCCGTTCCCCCGCCTGAGCTACGACGACTCGCTTCGGCTGTACGGCACCGACAAGCCCGACCTCCGGTTCGGGATGCCATTCGTCGATGTCACCGAGCTGCTCCAGGGCGCGGACTTCAGGCTGTTCCAGGCGACCGCCGAGACCGGCGAGCGAATTCGCGGGATTGTCGCACCCGGTGGTGCGCAGCTGTCCCGCAAGGAACTGGACGAACTGACGCCGCTCGCCAAAGCGAACGGCGAGGCAGGCGCGATCTGGCTCAAGCGTACCGAAGAAGGCCTGGCGGGACAGTTCGCGAAGGCGCTGCCCGAAGCGCTTGCCGCGGCATTCATCGAACAGAGCGGCATCGGCATTGGCGACCTGTTTGTCGCAGTCATCGGCAAGTTCCGCGGCGGCACACCGCAGGCCGCCGCGCGCGATCGCGCAGCCGTCCTCGGCGGCGCCGAAGGTGCCCTCGACGCGCTCCGTCGTCATCTCGGCTCGCGTCTCTCCCTGCGCGATGCGAACGCCCACGCATTCGCGTGGATCACGGAGTTCCCGATGTTCGAGTGGTCCGCGGACGAGGAGCGCGTCGTCGCTGCGCATCACCCGTTCACGGCACCGCACCCTGACGACGTCGCAAAATTGCTGGAGTTCAGCAGCACAGGCGTCCCGCAGGGTGACCGTGCATTCGAGCTGTACAGCATGGGCCTTCGATCCCGTTCCTATGACGCGGTCTACAACGGCAACGAGCTCGCCAGCGGGTCCATCCGTATCCACGACTCGAAGCTGCAGCGCGCGGTCTTCAGTGCACTGGGCATCAGCGACGAGGACGCCGAAGGCCGTTTCGGCTTTCTCCTCGAGGCGTTCCGTTTCGGTGCACCGCCGCACGGCGGATTCGCATTCGGATTCGACCGCATGGTCATGCTGCTCGTCGGCGCGACCAGCCTGCGTGACGTCATTGCGTTCCCCAAGACAACCGCGGCACGGGCGCTCTTCGAGGGTGCACCGTCCGCAGTCGATAATGTCGAACTCGGTGAGCTGCATATCCGCAGCATCACAAAAGAAGGAGTGTAATCGGTGGAAATCAGCACAGTCGAACATCGCGTCTCCACAGAGGGGGCGGACTACCTGTCGCTCGCCGGCGTCAATGACGCCAACCTGATGGAGCTCGCGCAGGCCTCGGGCGCGCGCGTCATTTTGCGCGGCGATCACCTCATTTTGTCCGGCGACGTGAACGACGTCGAACGCGCACTCCCTGTCGCCGAGCGCATGGTGCAGCAGGCGAGGATCGGCCGCGCATTCGAAATCGAGGACATCCGTCGCATGTTCGGCAATGGCGAGACGACCCGTGCCAGACAGCCGGGCGGACCAGCGAGAGTCAATGGTGTCGGCAAGTCCGACAACGACACACTGCTTGCCGGTTTGAAGAAGCTGATCTCGTCGAAATCGCCTGGACAGGCGGAGTATCTCGATGCGATCGCGAAGAACGACATCGTGATCTCGATCGGTCCGGCGGGCACCGGCAAGACGTATCTTGCGGTCGCGGCCGCGGTCGACGCACTGCGCAAGAACCGCGTGAAGCGCATCGTCCTCGCACGGCCCGCGGTCGAAGCGGGTGAGAACCTGGGCTTCCTGCCGGGCGACCTGCAGGAAAAGGTGGACCCGTACCTCCGGCCGCTGTATGACGCGCTCGAGGACATCATGCCGGCCGACTGGGTGAAGCGCGCACTCGAGGCACGCACCATCGAGATCGCGCCCCTCGCATACATGCGCGGACGCACGCTCGCGGACGCATTCGTGATTCTTGACGAGGCGCAGAATGCGACCGGCGCGCAGATGAAGATGTTCCTCACGCGCATCGGTCTGAACTCGCGCGTCGTGATCACAGGCGACAAGACGCAGATCGATCTGCCCCGCCGCGAGGACTCGGGGCTGATCCAGGTCGAGACGATCCTGCGCGGCATCGAGGGCATCGAGTTCTGCTATCTCGACTCCGTCGACGTTGTGCGTCACCGTCTGGTGAAGGAAATCATCCAGGCATACGCCGCAGCGGACGACGAGCGGCGGGAGAGCTGAGGCGGCATGGCCGCGTTCCGTACGCTGCTTGAAACCCTCAGCCGTCGTCCTGCGCGCGCTTGGCCTGATGCATTCGTGCACCACGGCGCGCGCGCACTCCTGCTCGTCGCGCTCGCCATCCTCATCCAGGTGCTGTTCCCGCTCGCGACCATCCCCGAGTTCCCGGCGGTCGAGAAGGGAATGGTCGCGGGCGAGGATATGCTCGCGGAAGTTGCATTTCCGATTCCCAAGGGTGACACCGAGCTCGATGCCGAACGCGCGGATGCTGCTGCCGCGGTCGCGCCACTGTTCCGCTACGACCCCGGCGCCGTCGACACCATGCTCGCGCGCGTGCGAGGCTTCAACCGCGCTGTCGACAGTACAACGAGTGGCGGCCCGGCACCCGCCACGGGCGCAGCGCTGACATCGCTGCTGCAGACGTACGGCTTGCCTTCCAGTCCTGCAACCGTCGCACTGCTCGAACAGCCGTCGACGAACCGCGTCCTGCTTCAGTCCCTCGAGCGCACGATCCGCGCGGAACTGCCGCGAGGCATCATGTCCAGCGTCGATTCGGAGGATAGTCCCGGCCCGCAGATGCGCATCGTGCGGGACAGCATCGAGTCGGTGATTGCACGCGATTCCGTCGCCACGCAATCGAGCCTGTACGATCTCGCGACCCGTCACCTCCCGGATCCGACTCCCGCAGGGCTCGCAGACCTGCAGCGCCTCGTGCTCATCCTGTTCTTCGATGGCAGCCTGAAACTGGATCGGCAGGCGACGGAGGACGCACGCGAGCAGGCTCGTCGGACGGTGCCGGCCGTGAAAGAGCGGTTTCTGCGCGGTCAGCGCATCATCACCGCACACGACGTCGTAGGCGACGACGACATCGAACGCCTCAACGCGTACCGGACGTACCTTCAGGAATCAGGCGTGCTCGACCGCGGCAACACGTCGATCGTGCGACAGGTCGGACAGTTCGTCCTGTCGACGCTGCTGCTCTCCATCTTCGGCATGCTGTTGCTGTTCTACCGGACGACCGCATACCACAACTTCCGGCAGGTCTCCCTCATCGCGCTGCTCACGGCGGTGTTCCTCGGCGCTGCTGCAATCATCGCGAATACCGCGACGCCGATGGAGCTGGTGCCCATCGCGTTCCCGGTGCTGGTCGTGGCGATGCTCTGGGACGGCCGCATGGCCCTCACGCTCGCGCTCGTCACGGCCGCTCTGCTCAGCACACTCACGCCGTTCATGGCACTCTCCGCGAGATTGCTGCCCCTGCTCGGCGGCGCGGGCGCTGCACTCAGTGTGCGTGTCGTGAGACGTCGGTCCCAGGGTCTCGTGCTCGGTGCAATCATTGGCCTGGCCTATGCCATCGGTGCCATCGCGCTCGGCATGATCCGCACTCGCGAGATGTCTGATGTCCTCGAAAGTATTATGTGGGGCATGGTGAACGGCACGGCGTGTTCCCTCATCGCCATGGGATTCCTTCCGTTGTTCGAGACCATGTCGGGCATCACGACGGACCAGACGCTGCTCGAGCTGGGAGACCTCAACCGCCCGATCCTGAAGCGGCTCTCGCTCGAGGCGAGCGGCACATACGCGCACTCCATCAACGTGGCGAACCTCGCCGAGGCCGCGGCGAGGGCGATCGACGCAAATCCCATCCTCGTCCGTGTCGGTGCCTACTACCACGACATCGGCAAGATCGCGACGCCGCAGTATTTCATCGAGAACCAGGCGAGGGGTCGCAATATTCACGAGCAGATGGATCCGCATCAATCTGCCGCCATCGTCCGACAGCATGTGGAGGATGGGTTGCGACTCGCGTACGAGGCGAAGCTGCCCGCTGCTGTGCGCGCGTTCATTCCCGAGCACCACGGCACCCAGTTGATCGGCTACTTCTATGACCTCGCGAAGAAGGCGTCGCCGGGTGAGTTCGTCGACCCGGCGGACTTCCAGTACCCAGGGCCGAAGCCGCAGACGCGCGAGACTGCGATCCTCATGATCGCGGATTCCGTCGAGTCCGCGGCCAAGGCGCTCGCGGACCCGACGCACGATCGTATTCGCGAACTCGTCGACCGCATCACGGACTCCAAGATTGCGCAGGGTCAGTTCGACGAGGCGCCGCTCACGATGCGTGATCTGCATCGCATCAAGGATCAGCTTTCCGTGACGCTCTCGGGTATCTATCACCACCGCATCGACTACCCGGCGGCCGCCCTGAACCCGGTGGCCGACGTACGCGATGAAGCATTGGAGACACTGGTGAACGAGGACCGCACAGATGACAATTCGCGCGACAGTCCAGAGCAGTGATGGCATCGGTCCGATCACGGGCGACGGCGTCCCGGCGAGGTCCCGTCGCATCTCGATGGCCGCCGCGAAGGCGGCATGCGCAGCGTGCGGTGTGACCGACGCGCAGATCTCGATCACTTGGATGAACGACATTGAAATCGCATCGCTGAACTCGGAATACCTGCAGCATGACGGCCCGACAGACGTGATCTCCTTCCCCCTGTATGAAGAAGGCGAGACGCCGGTGGGCGACGTGTATATCGGCTATGAGCAGGCGGAGCTGCAGGCGGTCGCGCATGGGTGCCCGCTGACCGAGGAGCTGGTGCGGCTCGCGGTCCACGGCACCCTCCATGTGCTCGGGTTCGATCATCCTGTCGATGAGGATCGCACCGAGAGCGCCATGTGGATGCTGCAGGAGGCCGTCGTGTCGGAGATGTTCGCTTGAGTCCGCACACCTCGAAGGGTCGGATCACGCGTGCGCTGCGTCGCAACCTCGTCGCAGGTCTTGTCGTCATTGCGCCGGTGACCGCCACCGCCTTTGTGCTGTGGTGGATCTTCGATGCACTCGACAATGTGCTCGGCCGCTTCCTGTATCCCGCCATCGGCGGGTACTTCGGCCGTGACACGATCGTGGTGCCGGGACTCGGCCTGATCGTCCTGTTCCTGCTGTTGCTGACGATCGGATGGGCCGCGCAACGCGCCATTGGTACGCGCGCGGTGCGGTGGTGGAACGATCTGCTCGAGCGGCTGCCGCTCACGCGACGGATCTATGGTGCTGCCAACCGCTTCATCCGCACCGTCTTCAGTGAAGAGGCGAGGCCATTCAAGACCGCCGTGCTCGTCGAATACCCTTCGCCTGGAAAGTGGGCGATCGGGTTCATCTCCGCGGACCCGCCGCCGGAAGTAAACGCAGTATCGGACGCTGATATGATCACAGTGTTCGTTCCCAAGACGCCCAATATTGCAACCGGCATGCTCGCCATCGTTCCGCGCACTTCGGTGGTGCCACTGAGCATGACGGTCGAAGAGGCGTTCACCTACGTGCTGTCCGCTGGCGCCGTGCGCCCGGATGCGGACGGGACGGCAGGCACATGAAGCGCTGGGGTCGCTCGCTCCGCATACTTTCGCAACTGCTGCCGTTCGTGCTCGCATTCCTGCGTGATCGCAAGCGCTGGGTGTTCTTCGGCCCGCCCGCGTCGCGTTCTGCGAAGCACCACGAGCGCAGGGCCGACCGTCTCACAACGACGGTCGCGCAGCTTGGCCCGACATTCATCAAGCTCGCGCAGGTCTTCAGTGCGCGCGCGGACATCATCCCCGAGCCGTACCTGTCGCGCATCGCGCGGCTGCAGGACCAGGTCCCGGCGGATCCGTTCGAGGACATCCGCCGTGTGATCGAGGGTGAGCTCGGCATGACTGTGGATACTGCGTTCGACGATTTCCAGGAGGTGCCGGTTGCCGCGGCCAGCCTGGGGCAGGTCCATCGCGCTACCGTGCGTGGCGAGAACGTCGCGGTCAAGGTGCTGCGCCCCGGCGTCGAGGCGATGATCGCGCTCGACCTCGACATCTCGTTCCGCATCTTGCTGCTGCTCAACGTGATCTTCCCGAACCATCACGTGCGCGCGTTGACGAATGTCGTGCGCGAGTTCAGTGCGCGGATCCGCGAGGAGATGGACTTCCGCGAAGAGGCAGTCCACATCGCGACGTTCCGCAAGCAGTTCGCGGATGAGCCGCGCGTCCGCGCGCCGCGCGTGTATGACGAGTTCACAAGGCGGAAGGTTATCGTCCTCGAGTGGATCGACGGCGACAAGATCGACCAGCTCGCACCACGGTTCGCAGCGGGAGAACTCGACTTCCGTCGCATGATGGAAACCCTGACCGAGCTATACCTCCGCATGATGATGGTGCAGGGGTTCCTGCACGCCGACCCGCATCCGGGCAATCTGCTGGTGCAGAAGGACGGCACCATCGTGCTGCTCGACTGGGGCATGGTCGTACAGCTCACGCGCAACACGCGCGACGGTATCCTGCGCATCGCCATGGCCGCGAGCCGCGACGATCTCGATGGCATCATCAACGGCATGTACGAGCTCGGGATGATCGACCCCGAAATCTCCCGCTCCGAGATCCGTGACGCCGCAGCCGAGCTCCTCGGCATCATCGATCGCGTACGGGACCTCGGGATGCGCCGCGCGCAGGAGCTCGTCGGCGAGATCATGGACACGTTCTACACGTGGCCCCTCATGCTGCCGCGCGAGCTCGTCTACTTCTTTCGCGCTACCGCCCTGCTCGAGGGGATCGGCTTCCGTTACGACCCCACGTTCAACGGCCTCGAGGTGGCACGGCCCGTCATCCGTCGCCTCAAGTTCGAGCTGCTCGAGACCACTGCACGCGCGCCACGGGAAGTTGCACGGAATGTGTTCGACGAGATCCGGGCGGGCTTCGGCGCCGTGCGCGACGTCATCACACGTACGGACCGTGAAGAGCTGCGCGTGCGCATACACCCTCGGGACCTCGGCCATGTCGAACGCTTCGTCTCCCTCCAGGTGCGGCGAGTACTGCTCAGCATCTTCGCTCTGACCATCGCATTGATCACGAGCATCTCGTTCATTGCGCTCCGCAACGGCTACCTGCTCGCGACCGGACTCATTGCATCGTTCATCATGTTCCTGGTCGTGCTCTTTCTTCCGACACACCTGCTCGAGAACCCGATGCGGCATGCGCGAGGCATCAAGGCGGAGAACTCGACATGAATCCGTACGCAGAGCTGCTGGAACGCTTCGATCGCGGCGAGCGCGCTGCGCTCGGCCGGGCCATCACCATCGTCGAAAACCAGAGGCCCGGCTTCGAGGCGTTGCTGGAAGCGCTGCATCCACGTCTCGGCCTCGCCCATCGGATCGGAATCACAGGCCCACCCGGTGCCGGCAAGTCCACATTGAGTTCCGCACTCGCGAGGCATTGGCGGGCCCAGTCGCTGCGCGTCGGCATCGTCGCGGTCGATCCGACGAGCCCCTTCACCGGCGGCGCGCTGCTCGGTGACCGCATCCGCATGAACGACCACGCACTCGATGACGGCGTGTTCATCCGCTCCATGGCGACCCGCGGTGCACTCGGCGGCCTCTCGGTCGCCACCCGCGAGGTCGCTGATGTCATGGATGCATTCGGGTTCGACCGCATCATTGTCGAGACCGTGGGCGTCGGGCAGTCAGAACTCGACGTGGCCGCCGCCGCGGATACCACCGTCGTCGTACTCGTCCCCGAGTCGGGCGACTCCATCCAGGCCATGAAGGCCGGACTCATGGAGGCGGCCGACCTGTTTGTCGTCAACAAGGCCGACCGTCCGGGCGCCGACAAGCTCTCCCGCGAGCTGTCCCTGATGCTGCATTTCCGACATGGCCGCGCACTCCGCAACGTGCCCGCCCATCACGGCGTCGACCTGAAGGCAGTCAACCGCCGACTCATGACCCCGCCCACCGCGGCGGACGCGCCTGCCGAGGCCGCGGCCGCGTCCGAGCCCACACCCGAGGACTGGTCGATCCCCGTCCTCAAGACCATTGCCGAGAACGGCGGCGGGGTACCGGAGCTGTCCGAAGCCATTGTGCAGCACGCGGCGTGGCTGGATGCGACGGCGGAACGCGCGACGAGGCGACGGGCGAGGCTGGGGGCGCGCGTGCGGGAGCAGGTGACCCGCGGGCTCGAACGGCTCGCCTGGCAGCAGAGCGGCGGCGAGGCAGTCCTGGCGGAGGCCCTGCCCGCTCTCGAGCGGGGAGAGCTCACCCCGTACGCCCTCGCGGCGCGCATTCTGCACGCCGTACAGGGGCCACCGGGAGACTGAGTCGCTATTATCTTGTCTGCGGGCCTCGCACCCCTGACGCGGTCGTGGGGCCCGACGAATACGACCCTATTGGATCGGTAAACGATGAGTGTCATGAATTCGGCAGCCCGCG
Source organism: Longimicrobiales bacterium (assembly GCA_038257485.1). GTDB lineage: Bacteria > Gemmatimonadota > Gemmatimonadetes > Longimicrobiales > RSA9 > DASUXU01. The sequence continues at coordinate 21,235 of JBBSJG010000017.1, forward strand.
AGGGCGCCGTGACGGACCCGGACCTGATCGAGCGCATCGAGCGGCAGGAGCAGGAGCTCGCAGAACTGCGAGCCCGCCTCGCCGTATGGGAGCCGGCGTTCGACCGGCTGCCCCGCAGGCAGCCCGCGTTCAGCTCGATCTCCGGCACACCGGTCGAGCCACTCTACACCGAAGCCAGCCGCACACCCGGATGGGATGAGCTCGAGCAGCTTGGCCTGCCCGGCGAGTTCCCGTTCACACGCGGGCCATATACATCGATGTATCGCACGCGCCTCTGGACCATGCGGCAGTTCGCGGGCTTCGGGTCCGCCGTCGAGACCAATGAACGCTTCAAGTATCTGCTCGAGCATGGACAGACCGGTCTCTCCGTCGCCTTCGATTTCCCGACCCTGATGGGGTACGACTCCGACCACCCTCGTTCGCTTGGCGAAGTGGGGAAGTGCGGTGTCGCGATCTCGAGCCTGGCCGATATGGAGACCCTGTTCGACGGCATCCCGCTCGACCAGGTCTCCGTCTCCATGACCATCAATGGGCCGGCGATCATCCTGTTCTGTTTCTATGTCGTAGCTGCCGAGAAGCAGGGCGTTTCCGCGGAAGACCTGCGCGGCACCGTGCAGAACGACATTCTCAAGGAGTACATGGCGCAGCACGCGTGGATTTATCCACCCGAGCCCGCGCTGAACCTGATCACCGACATGTTCGAGTGGTGCTCTGAGCACGCGCCGAAGTACAACCCCATTTCGATCAGCGGATACCACATCCGCGAGGCCGGCTCGACCGCGGTGCAGGAGCTCGCATACACGCTGCGTAATGGATTCGAGTACGTCGAGCGCGCGATCGCGCGAGGCCTCGATGTCGACGACTTCGCGCCCCGCCTCTCGTTCTTCTTCGATGTGCACAACGACTTCTTCGAGGAGATCGCCAAGTTCCGCGCGGCCCGCCGCATCTGGGCAAAGCGCATGCGCAATGTGTATGGCGCGAAGAAGGAAGAATCATGGCGCCTGCGCACGCACGCGCAGACAGCCGGCGTCACACTGGTCGCGCCGCAGCCCGAAAACAACGTGGTGCGCGTCGCGTACCAGGCGCTTGCCGCCGTGCTCGGCGGTACGCAGTCCCTGCACACGAACTCGATGGACGAGACCCTCGCACTGCCGACCGAGAAGTCGGTGCGCGTCGCGCTCCGCACGCAACAGGTCATTGCATTCGAGACGGGTGCGGCCAACACCATCGATCCGCTCGCAGGGTCGTATTACGTCGAAGCACTGACGGACGAGATGGAGCGCGAGGCGGAAGAGATCTTCGAAGCGGTCGATGGTATGGGCGGCGTCGTGCCGGGTCTCGACATGGGATACTTCCAGCGCGAGATCGGCGCGAGCGCAGAACAACAGCAGCGCGAGATCGAGCAGGCGACCCGAATCATCGTCGGTGTGAATGCATTCACCGAGGGCAATGACGATACCGACATCGACATCCTGAAGATCGGCGACGAGCCGGAGCGCCTCCAGCGCGAGCGCCTCGCGGCACTCCGCCATGCGCGCAATGCCGCGGATGTCGAGCGCGCGCTCGAAGCGCTCCGGCAGACGGCGCGCGCGGGGTCCAACGTCATCGAGCCCATGCTCGACTGCGTCCGCGCATATTGCACGCTGTTCGAGATACGGCATGCGCTGGAAGTTGAGTACGGTGCTTACAAGGAGCCGATCTTTTTCTAGCATGCCCGTAACCCGCGCCGTGTTCTTCGATGTGGGCGGTACACTGCTGCATCTCGACCACGACTTCATCCTGTCATGCCTGGCCGACCGCGGCCTGGTACGGGATCGCGCTGCATTTGCAGCAGCCGACCGGCGCGGCCGCGTCGCCATGAAGACGATACTGCAATCCTCCGAGCCGGGCGACGACGCCGCGAGATGGCGCGCATACGCCGAGGCCATGCTCCGACACCTGGGCTGTGAAGGCGAGGATGCAATCGCCGTCCGCAAGCGCATTGGTGAGCACAACAAGGCAGGCCGTCTCTGGGCGCACGCCGAGCCCGGCACGCTCGCCACCCTCGACCAGCTCAAGCGCGCTGGCTACATCGTCGGCATCGTGTCCAACTCGGACGGCCGCGTGCACCAGTTCCTCGAGTATGCAGGTCTCGCGGGCTCGCTCGATTTCGTCGTGGACTCCGGTGCGGTCGGGATCGAGAAGCCCGACCGTCGGATTTTCGACATTGCATGCGAGCGCGCGGGCGTTGATCCGTCCGAGGTGGTGCACGTCGGCGACCTGTACGAGATCGACATCGTCGGCGCGCGCAGTGCAGGCATTGAAGGTGTCCTGATCGACCCTTCCGACCTCCACACGGGCGAGGACTGCACGCGTATCCGTGCGATCCCCGACATGATCCCGCTGCTGCAACAGCGGGTTGTCCCATGATGTTCATGCTGGCGGCAGCAGAGGTGGAGCTGAGTGCGGGCGGTGTGATATGGCGGCTCGCACTCGCGTTGTTCCTTGTCGTCCTCAACGCCTTCTTCGTTGCCTCGGAGTTCGCGCTGGTCGGCGCTCGCCGCACGCGCATCGAAGCGCTCGCGCGCTCCGGCAACCGCCAGGCGAAACGGGCATACAAGGCGCTGTCCCACCTCGATCACTACATCTCCGGAACGCAGCTCGGCATTACGCTCGCATCGCTCGGCCTCGGCTGGGTCGGCGAAGCAGCTCTGTCCTCGATCTTCCTCGGAATGTTCGAGGCACTCCCTGCGCCATTCAATGTCATTGCCACGCATGCCGTCGCCGCGACCTTCGCATTCGCGCTCATCACGGTCATGCACATCGTGATCGGTGAGCTTGCGCCCAAGTCGCTCGCACTGCTTTACCCCGAGCGCGTCAGCCTCTGGACCGCGGGACCGCTGATCCTCTTCAGCCGCGTACTCACGCCGTTCATTGTATTCCTGAACGGCGCCGCCAATATGCTTCTGAAGCTCGTCGGCCTGCGTGCCGCCAAGGAGCTTGAGCGGGTGCACCGGCCGGAAGAGATCGAGATGCTCGTCAAGCAGAGTTTCGAGCATGGTCTCCTCCGGCAGGAGCCGGTCGGCATGATCCGCGGCGTGTTCAACCTGTCCGAGACGACTGCCGCCGAAGTCATGACGCCTCGCACGTCCGTGACCGCCATCCCGATCGAGACAACGACCGACCAGGCAGTCGACTTCGTGCTCGAGCAGGAGCACTCCCGTTATCCGGTCTATGAAGGCAGCCTCGATCACATCGTGGGGATCGCCATTGCACGCGACATTTTCAAAGCGCAGCGCAACGGCGACACTGACCTGCGCGCGATCCTGCGGCCGCCGCTTTTCGTGCCCGACTCCAAGTCCGTCGAGAGCCTGATCCGCGTGATGCAGCGCGAAGGCGTACACATCGCGGTCGTTGTCGACGAGTTCGGCGGCACCGCGGGCATTGTGACGTTCGAAGACCTGCTCGAAGAGATCGTCGGGGAAATTGATGACGAAGCGGACAACGAAGTCGACGGCATGGTCGTGCTGGAAGATGGCCGCGTCGAGTTGCATGGCAGCGTTTCCATCGGCGACCTCAACGAGCGGTTCGGCCTCGACATCCCCGATGACGACTACACGACCATCGCCGGCTTTGTGATGGGCCGTCTCGGACGCATCGCGCGCGTCGGTGACGAGGTGCAGGCCCGCGGCGGTTCGCTCACCGTGACCGCGGTGCAGCGCCGTCGCATCGAACGTCTTGTCATGCGACTGCCACCCGAACGCATCCGGCCCGAGCCGGACGACATGGACGCGCCCCCGGAATGAGCTGGTGGAAGAGCTACTTCGACGACGCATATTTCGACCTGCACGACGATCTCTTCGCGGAGAGCACGAGCCGGTCGGAGGTCTCCGCGATGCGCGAAATGCTGGCGCTGCCAGTCGGCGCGCGCGTCCTCGATGCGCCGTGCGGATGGGGCCGTCACACCGAGCTGTTCGCCGAGGCCGCATGCGACGCATTCGGCGCCGACATCTCCCTCGCCCTGATGCGCCGTGCCGAACCGCACGAGGGCGACCATGTGCGCCCGCGCTACGCGGCCGCGGACATCCGCTACCTGCCATTCGCCGACGCGTCGTTCGACGCAGTCTGCAATGTGTTCACGAGCCTCGGCCTGTTCCTCGATGATGCCGAGGACATCGCTGCGCTGCGCGAGGCGAGGCGGGTGCTGCGACCGGACGGGATGTTCCTGCTCGAGAGCATGCACCGGGACGACGTGATCAGTCAGTACGCCGAGCGCGACGAATGGACGCTGCCCGATGGCACCGAGGTCCGCGTACGCAGACGCTTCGATCCGGTTACGGGCATCAGCCATGAAAAGCTGCGCTGGAGCCGCGGCGCGGAGGAAGGACGGAAGGCCCACGCCCTCCGCCTGCGGACGGCCACCGAGATCGATGCACTCCTGAAGGCCGCCGGATTCGTCGAGATCGAGTATTTCGGTGACTGGTCAGGCAGTCCGCTACGGCACGATTCCGAGCATGTCATCGCCGTTGCGCGGAATTTGCCCCAGACCTAACCTTCACGCCCTGTGCTGCGGATCGACGCAGTGCAAGCAACAGGTGAGAAAGACGTCATGAACGACAGCAAGATTCGCGTGCTCGTTGCCAAGCCGGGACTCGACGGACACGACCGCGGTGCGAAGGTCATCGCCAGCGCATTCCGTGACGCGGGCTTCGAGGTGATCTACACAGGCCTGCACCAGACGCCTGAGATGATTGCGAGCGCCGCAGTCCAGGAAGACGCGGACGTCGTCGCGCTCTCGATCCTCTCAGGCGCGCACATGGCGCTGTTCCCTCGCGTCATCGATCTGCTGAAGGAGCAGGGCATGGGTCACGTCCTCGTCATCGGCGGCGGCATCATCCCCGAAGAGGACATCAATCGCCTCGAGGGCATCGGCGTATCCAAGCTCTTCGGGCCCGGCACACCGACCAGTGCACCAATCGACTATGTCCGGGAATTCTTTGCAGAGCGCACGGGTGGCTCTCATTCCTGACCACACCAATGAGCGGCGCCTCGCCAGGCTGACGCGCGAGCTCCACGAGCTCGAGCGAACACTCCGCATGGGCGGCGGACACGACAAGATCGAGAAGCAGCACTCACAGGGGAAGCTCACCGCGCGCGAACGCATTGCGCTGCTGCTCGACCCCGGGCAGGACCTGCTCGAAGTCGGACTCCTCGTCGCGCACGACCAGTACGACGGCCAGGCGCCCGGCGCCGGCGTCGTTACAGGCATCGGCATGATCCATCACCGGCCGGTCGTCATCATCGCGAATGACGCCACCGTGAAAGCCGGTTCGTGGTGGCCCGAGACGATCACGAAGATGCTGCGCGCGCAGGAGATCGCGATGCGATGCCGCGTGCCCATTGTGTATCTCGTCGACTCCGCCGGCGTGAACCTGCCCTACCAGGGCGGCGTATTCCCCGGGCAGTACGGCGCGTCCCGCATTTTCTATTACAACTCATTGATGCGACGGTATCTTCGCGTGCCTCAGATCGCGGCCGTCATG
>JBBSJG010000018.1:0-26360 GCA_038257485.1 Longimicrobiales bacterium
AGCTGTCCTCCTGAGTGCCGGCGCTGCCACAGCGCCCGCCCCGGCCGCAGGGATGACGAACCACAATGGCTCTGCGTTTGTACTGGCGACGTCGCCAGGTTCCGCGGAGGCCAGTGCACGCGAAGCGGTCAATGCGCTCTCGTCGGCGGTGCGTACCACCAGCCACGATGATGCGCTTCTGTTGGCGTTCCGCGCCTATTATGAGTACCGTGAGCAGAATTCGGCTCGCGTGCGCAAGCCATACCTGTATTTCGTCGACTACGGCCTGGATAACAGGACGGCGAGGGGCTACGTGTTCGATATGGAACAGCTGAGTCTGGTCGAAGGCCCGTTCATCGTCGCACACGGCCGTGGTTCATCGAATGGCAAGGATGGGGTGCCGGTGCGGTTTTCGAATACGCCGGGGAGCGCGGCGACATCGCTGGGTCTGTATGTGGCGGCGGAGACGTATGCGTTCACGGGTCACTCCGGTGGCCAGCGTTACTCGTCGATCGGTCTGCGCATGGAGGGCGTATCGGGTCGTTTCAACAGCACGGCGCGTGCGCGCGGCGTGGTGATCCATGGAGCGCCGTATGTGACGGCGAGTGGATCCGGGCGGAGCGAAGGATGTCCGGCAATGGAGCAGGCGCGCGCGAACCGTCTGATTCCGAAGCTGTCGAATGGCGCACTGGTGTTCCTGTTCTCGCCAAACGACAGCCAGTGGATGCGGTCGGACCCGTGGGCGGCAGGAGTGGATGCCACACCTTGATGTGAATCTTGGCGACGTCCTGCGCAGCGCGGAGGGTGCGGTGCGCGGCTCGGCGGACACGGCGGCAGTCGTGCTGCGGGTAACGCCGATCGACGTGCGTGTCGATATCGCGATCGATCGTCTGCTCGAGGCGGTGACCGGCCTGATCGGTGATGCGATCCAGGTGACGCCGGTCGGCGGTACGGTGTCGGTGGATGCGCAGCGAATCGGCGATGATGTGATGGTCTGGATTCGCGATGAGGGTGCGGGCGAGGTTGAGGCCGTGCAGTCGTCGGAGCAATGGGCGAGAGCGCGCCTGAATACAGACGGCGACAGGCTCTGGTCTGAGAGCATGCCGCCGCTGGGAACAACGTTCGTGCTACGCCTGCCGCTGTCCGACTAGGTCCGACCAGGACGTTTGCCCTACTGCCGCATCCCTGCGTGCGGTCCGACCACTTCCGAACCCCGCACATAACTTCCGTCGGACTGCAGTTCCCACACATTCGGATCATTCAGGTAGTCATCGAGCATGGCGCTGAGCGTCTCGCGATGACGCGGGTCGCGCACGACGGTGATGACTTCGATGCGTTTCGACAGGTTGCGAGGCCGCCAGTCGGCGGAGCCGATGTAGTACTCCGGCTCGCCAGCGTTGTGGAAGCAGAAAATGCGTGCGTGCTCGAGGAAGCGGCCGAGTCTGCTGACGACGCGGACATTGTCGGTAACGCCGGGGATGCCGGGCCGCAGCGCGCAGATTTCGCGGATCGCCATGTCGATGCGGACACCGGCAGCGGCAGCCTTGTACAGCGCGCCGATCATGCGACGGTCGGCGAGTCCATTCATCTGGATCCGAACTCGGCCGCCACGCCCGCTCTGCGCGTGTTCGATCTCGCGATCGAGCATCTCGCGGAAGCGGCGTCGCATGTTGAACGGTGAAACGAGCAGGTGCTGGAAGCCGCCGTCGCCGGACGAGCCGGTCAGCACATTGAACACCTCGTTCACTTCCTGTGTGAGCTCAACGTCCGCCGTGAGGATGCCGAGATCATTGTATCCGCGGGCGGTGGAGGCGTTCAGGTTGCCCGTTCCGATATATGCGTAGCGCTTGATGCCGTCGGCTTCACGCCTGACGACGAGTGCGGTCTTCGCGTGCACCTTGAAGTTCGCAGGGCTGTAGACCACATGGACGCCGGCCTCTTCGAGGGATCGAGCCCATGCGATGTTGCGGACTTCGTCGAAGCTCGCCTTGAGCTCTACGAGAGCGAACGCGTCCTTGCCGGCCTTGCGAGCGGTTGCGAGTGCCTTCACGAGGCGTGAGTTCGGCGCAGTCCGATACAACGTCATCTTGATAGCGAGGACATCGGGATCGGCCGCGGCCTCGTCGATAAACCGTTCGACCGTCGCCTCGAACGAGTCCATGGGGAACCGTACAAGGATGTCGCCATCCTTCATCTGGTCGAACACGGAACGCGCGGGGTCGAGCGGTTCATTCTGGGTGACGGGATCCCAGCGAAGGCCCGGAACATCGAGCGAACCGATCTCCTTGAGCGCAGCGAGATCGACAAAGCGATCGACGTCATACATGTCGGTTTCGCTGAGCGTCGTCACGGCGTCCGGCGTTTCGTACTGCAGTTCGCGCAGGATGCGCGCGCGCATGGCGAATGGCATGCCCTTCTCGACTTCGAGGCGAACCACATCGCCGAACGGTCGCTGCGCGACCTGTGATGCGACGGCGGGCAGGATGCTGCCACCGTCTTCCGCGATCTCGATATTGCCCGCTCGCGTGACGCGGAACATGCTGGCGTGCACGACATCGAGTCCGCGATACACGTCGGGGAGCACAGCGAGGATCAGCTCTTCGAGCGGAATGAAGCGCTTGCCGTCGGGCAGTGGCACGAAGCGTGGCATCTCGCCGGGCAGGGATACGGCGACAAAGAACTCGCGCGGACTGCCGGGCAGCTTGACCTGCGCGCCGATCGCGGGCCGCAGGTTGCGGATATGCGGGAACGGATGGGTGGGGTCCGTGATCACCGGTGTGATCACGGTGCCGATGCGCTGCTGATATGCCTTGCGCAGGTGCTGCGTGTCGCTCTCGGACAGGTCGGCCCAGCGGACGATCTCCAGGCCGTGCTGCGACAGCTGCGGAATCAGCTTCTTGTGCAGGACCCAGTACGCGCGCGTCATCAAGTGACGGCAGCGTACGCGTGTGACCTCGAGCTGCTCAGCCAGTGTCAGGCCATCGGGCGTACGCTCCGTGCTGCCTGCGGCGACCTGTTCCTTGAAATCCGCGATGCGGGTCATGAAGAAGTCGTCGAGGCGCGACCAGAACATGGACAGGAAGCGAAACCGCTCGAGCAGTGGTGTCTTCTCGTCTTCGACAATCGACAGGATCCGTTCGTCGAACAGGAGGCGCGCGATCTCGGGGTTGAGCAGCATCTCTTCCGGCAGGTCTCGCGGGGCGATGTCCTGGATCTCGTCCGCACTCGCCTTCTGGCTCTCGACCATCAGCTCGAACAGTGTACTGTCCGAATCCTCTTCCTGATCGGCCCACCGGCCGACGCGATTGCGCAGGGCGGAGCGGCCGCCGAGACCCGCGCGCATCACTGCATTCAGGGCCGTGAGTGTGCGCAGGTCACGGAACGGCGGTGTGCCGACATTGCCGAGGACGTCTTCGAGCTTCGCCCATACAACGCCTTCGCGGCCGCGCGCGACATCTTCCGCGAGCCACACCTCGATGCCCGGACTGCCGATGCTGCCGGGCGCACTGCCGAGATAGCGCAGGCGGCCGTGTGTCGGCCCGAAGAAATCTGCCAGCACGGCCCGACACGTATCCTCGCCGGATCCGCTGCGGCACGGTACCACCAGCTTGCCATTGTCCTCCCGCAGCGCGATACGGCCTTGGTCATATGCGACGAGGGCCACTTCGCGGCCAGTGCGCACTGCCGTCTCCAGGTGCTTGACCGCAGCCGTCTCGAGAAGCTCGCGAGCGCGACCGACGGAGTCGGCCAGGATCATCCGTACGCCAGCGGCGCCGGAAAACTCGTGTACGAGCGCCTCCGTCATCGATCCGGCTTCTTCGGGGATCGCGAGCTTCACGTGCTGGAAGGAGGAACGCAGGTCGCCGCTGCGCGCGGTGATCGTGTCGTACGTGATGACGACCTCGGCGTCGGCGACGGCCCCGACGCGTACGAGCCGGTTCACGGCCAGCTCGAGTACGGGCTTCAGGCGGGTTGGATCCGTGAGCGGGCGGACGGCGCGCGCGGCCTCACTGCCGGCGGCGAACAGCTCTTCCGCAGAGGACGCGCCCACTTCCGTTTCAACCGTGCGCGCGCGATTGCTCGGACCCTCGTCATCGTCGCCAGGTCCGGAAATATGGACGATGAGGGTCTGATGACCGTTGGCGCTGATGTGCAGACGCACGGATGCGCCCCGCTCGCGGAGGTCGCGATCCTCCGTATCGAAGTGGATGACGCGAAAGACCTCGAGCTCGGAGCCACGGTCCTTCAGACCTGTGGGCAGCGGCTCCGTTACGAGGGCTTCGAGCTGCTCGCGCGTCTCGACATCGAACCTGAGTGCGCGACTGGTCGCGCGGTCATCGTTTAGAATGGGAGTCCGAAGTTCAGGTAAATACGGCCTTCTTCGCCGTGTGCATAAACCAGGCTGACCGCATTGGAGAGCGATGCGAATGAGACACCGACACCCCTGCTGGTGTGCCATCCGCCGGGCGAGTCGCCATCAAACCACACGCGGCCGGCATCCGCCATCAGGATCAACCCGAGATCGCCGCGCACGAGCAGTTCCATGCGTGTAACAGGAACGCGCAGCTCGGCATTTCCAAACACAGACGCGTCACCGGAAAACCGGTTGTAGCGGTAGCCGCGCAGGGTCTCGCGTCCGCCAAGCATGGCTGCGGCATGGAGCGGAAACTCGCCGGAGACGTGCTGGCCACCGACCCGGAGTGCCAGCGTTGGCCACTTCAGCGGGATGTACGCGGCGAGTTGACCCGCAGCGCTCCCGAATGCGCCATCGCCATTCTCTACAGCCTGAAAGGTAGAAGCGGCGAGGGATGCGCGATAGCCGCGGCCGGGAACGGTCTCGTGATCGACATTGCTATGATGTAGGACCGTTCGGGCACCGACGGCACCAAAGACACCAGTGCCGAGGAGGCCAGCCGCGGCCGCAGGTGAGCCCGTGACCGGGCGGGGGTCGACGAAGTGGACGACCGGTCCAATCTCGAAGTCAGTGCGCTTCCCGATGTGGTAGAAAATGGAGGGTTGCACGATGTAGTCGTTGCGCATCACCAGCGATTCGTCCTGCCCCAGCAGCGGCGAATCATTGCCGAACCCGTAGAACCGCTGTGCCTCGAACCCTGAGGCGCGGGCGAGCAGGGACAGGGTATAGTCGCGGTTCTGCGGATGCCACTCGCCATCCAGGCTGGCCGCGAACTTCTGCGCGGAGGCGCCATACTGCAGTCCAGCACTGATGCGGCGGGCGAACGGCTCGCTGCGGAAGCCATACGATGTGCTCGCATGGACGCCGCCCAGCACGATGCCCGCGCCGTCGCGCAGGTCGAACGACGGCCGCATGGACCGCTTGGCTCCCCAGAAGCGCGTGGACTCCGATTGCGTGCGCTGCGTGGCGAAGTCCGCACCCTCGATCTTCCACTGGTCCTGAAAGTGGCCGCGTCGCTCCTCGTTGACGGCGCGCGGCTTTGGCTTCTTATCGTCATCGAGCAGACTGGGCTGCGTCGTGACGTAGGTGCGGGTGTGCACGTGCGTATTGGCGCCTTTGATGAAGCGGTTGTCGCCCGTTGCGTCATAGAACTCGACACGTCTGCCGGATGTGGTGGAATCCATCAGCATATCGTCGCCACCTCCGCCGATGACGCGCAGCGTGATGCGATCCGGTCCATTGCCTCGCACCACCGCGCGATCGTCGCCCTCCATCATGTAGACGCGCACTTCGTCGGTCTCACCCGGGAGGAACGTCCGGTCGAATGCAAAGCCCTCGTCAGTCGCCAGCGAGCCGTCCTTCTTGAAGCGCATCAGTGTGACGTGCAGTGAACCGTCGTCACGTCGCGTGATCACTGCCTGTTCGTTGCCGTCCGCGGCGAATACGTCGGCATCGCCATTCACCATTTCGTAGAATTCGCGGGCAAGATCGTTCAGATATGTACGCCTCGCTTCGAGGCCGCGCATGATCGGCGCCTCGCTCGGTGTGCGGAATGACGGCGGCTGGTTCGCGACAGCAGCGCGCACGACGTCGTCGGTCACCGTCGTCATGATCTCGCCCACCACTGCCTGCCACTCCGACCACGGCAGGGCTACGAGGTGGCTGCGATCGAACTCGTGTGTCATGAACGTGATGCTGCGCAGTTCTTCGTTCTCCGGGTCGTACGATCCGATCTTTGCGTAGATGTGACGGACGCGACGCATGAGCAGACCGTTCGACCGCATGAAGGCCCAGTCGCGGTCGCGCGCGATCGGGACGTACGTCCTGATTCCGTCATCGTCGTAGCGCGCGAAATCCCACTGGTCGGCGCCGCGGTCGAAGTCGCCCATGATCGCGTCGAGGAGGCGCACCTTCAGATACGAGCGTGCATCGAACCGGTTCTCGAGGCTCTCCTCCAGGTTCTCCAGCAACTTGTCGGCGTCCTGGATCTTGTCGGCGAGGCCGAAGGATACCACACCCTCTTTCACGTCGTCCGGCTTGATCTCGATGTGGCCGAGCATGTTCGCGTAGATCTCGCGGAACTCGCCGAGCGCGGCATCGTCCGGAAGCACGACGAGCGTCGGCGACGGGTGCAGCACGCCTGCAGCATCCTGCACGACATCCGCAATTGTCGCGGCACTCGGATGGTTCGCACTGTTCTGGTCCTGGATCACGTTGCCGATGAACGTGTTCTGGAGGTCATCGCCGAGCGAGCGCTGTACGGACTTCGACACCGAACGGAACACATAACGGCGTCCGTCGCCGCCAGCGAAATGCAAAGTGCGCGTCTGGTTGCCGCCCGCTTTCGTCGGTTTCAATCCGCCCGCATAGGTCTGCAGGTCGAGCACGGGCACTTCGATGGTGCCGGCCCACACGTTTCGCCAGTTGTCGCCGAGGAGGAGACGCCAGAGCGCACCGCGGCCCTGGAACTCCCCGCCCGGACTCACGCGCACGGTGCCGCGATACCCCGTGTTCAACGGGTCCCCGGTGACTCTCGCCTGGCCAGGCTCGACCGGCACACGCTTCGCCCGCTCCTGCGCTTCCACCGCCATCGGCAGAGACGCGAGAAACAGCGCTGCGAGCGCCGTCGCAATACTAGTCGTCCGAATCATCTGCACTACTCTGAAAAGGGATGTACTCGGCTGAGTTGATCTGACCCGAGAACTCTTCATCGAGTTCCGACAGCAGATTCAACGGATTGCCCTTCTTGCCGTCCAGTTCCATCAGGAACGCGAATGTCGACACGTGGTGACGGCGTCGCAGCTCCGGCACGATGCGCCAGTCCTTCGCGACGCGGGCGACACACAGCTCGGCGCCGCGGACGGCGGCGTCCGGATCATCCGTATGGACAAGAAGGATGCCATCTGCTGACATGTCCTTTGCCTTCGGCTCGACCAGCGTGCGAATCCGGTTCCGGCTCTCCGTGCCCGTCGCGAGCCACAGGTTGGGGTCGCCGAACGCGTACAGCGAGCTCTTTACGCTGCCACCGTACACGGACGCGAGCTTGTACTTCCAGACAACCAGCACGACCGTGTTGAAGATGACGGATGTGACGAGTGCGACGTCGGACGCGCGCACGCCAGCCGCGAGGCCGATGCTGAGAGCCAGGAAGATGTAGACCGCGTCCTGCGGGTCCTTGAGTGTATTGCGGAACCGCACACCGGCGACGATGCCCGCCAGGCTGAAGGCGAGGGCGACGGAATTCTTGACGATGAGGACGATCCCGGCGACGACCATGGGCAGAATGATGATGGACTGCACGAGGGACGGGTCGAAGCGGAAGCGCCGGGTAAAGGTGTAGACCCATGCGACGGGCAGGCTCAAGGCGAGCGCGCCGAGTGTGATCAGGAGGGTCGAAAGGGCACGGTGGAGTGGGTTCGTATCAGCAAGACCGGGTTCAACGGCCACCGGGTCCTGCCGCATAAAGTCGGCAGCGGTCCCGTTCTCGATTGGCGATACCCATGCCTCGCGAACGAGCGGGAGGTACTGCGAGAGTACGGTGGCGATGCCGACCAGCACCACATAGAAGAGGATGAGCTTGAGGAACGGCACATTCCGCGACCGTCTCACCTTGCGCCGGCGGCCTCGCGCGGGGCGAACGTCCTCGTCATTTTCCTTGCTGTCGGATGGGTCGGTCTGTCTCATTGCCATGGTATCGGCCGTTCGCGTTTTGATTGAGTAGTGGCAGCCCGTAGCAAGCTGTACGCCATAAAGCTACATCGGTCGGGAGCGGAACGTGCAAACGACGAGGGGAGGGAGTACATGCAGCTGACGGGCATCCATCATCTGACGGCGGTTTCGGCGGACATCCGCGGGAATTTCCGGTTTTACACGACGGTCATGGGGATGCGGCTGGTAAAGCGCAGTGTGAACCAGGACGACGTGAGCGCGTACCACCTTTTCTACGCGGACGCGGTCGGGACGCCCGGGACGGATGTGACCTTCTTCGACTGGGCGGTGCCTCGCGAGCGGCGTGGCACGCACAGCATCACGCGCACGTCGCTTCGCGTGACGGGCGGGGCAGCGCTGGAGTGGTGGGCGGCGCACCTGTCCGCGGCGGGCTCGAGCCATGGCGGGATTGGCGAGCGGGACGGTCGCGCAGTGCTGGATTTCGAGGACCCGGAGGGTCAGCGGCTGACGCTGATTGATGATGGCGGGGCGGGCGATCCCGGCGTCGTATGGGAAAAGAGCACGGTCCCGCCGGAGTACCAGGTGCGCGGGCTGGGCCCGATCCATCTGAGTGTGCCGACTCTGGCGCCGACCGCGGGGATCCTCGCGGACGTGCTGGGGATGCGCCAGGTGCGTGAGTATGGAGAGACGTCGGTGTACGAGATGGGGGCGGGCGGCCCGCACGCGGAGCTTCATGTCGCGGTCGAGCCGGGCCTGCCGGTGGTGAGTCCGGGTGCGGGTGGTGTGCACCACGTCGCGTTTCGCACGCCGACGGAGGCGGAGTATCACGGTTGGGCGGAGCGTCTGAACCAGCTGCGGATTCCGAACAGCGGTGAGGTGGACCGGTACTATTTCCGGAGCCTGTACCTGCGCGAGCCGAATGGGATCCTGTTCGAGATCGCGACGGACGGCCCCGGCTTCGCGGTGGACGAAGACCCGGCGACGTTGGGTGATCACATCGCGCTGCCGCCGTTCCTGGAGCCTCGCCGCGCGTCGATCGTGGCGAACCTGATACCGCTGTGAATCAACTCGAACCGGGTGACTCGAAATGAAGCTCATGCCTTTTTTGTGTGCCTCGCTGATCGCGTGCACCACATCGTCCTCGAGTGCAGACGCGAATACGGATGCGGGCGGTGCTGTGTCGGCCGCACAGGTGATCGATGCTCAGCCCGAGGACTCCGTGATCTTCGAGAACCGGATGGCGCTCGCGCGTGCGGAGCGCATGGACACATTGGAAATCGGCGAGATCGTGGTGCGGATGGGACGCACGTTCGTCGGCGCGCCGTACGTGCCGGGCACGCTCGAGGCGCCCGGTGACGAGCGTCTGATCGTGAACCTGCGCACGTTCGATTGCGTGACATTCGTCGAGAACTCGCTCGCGCTTGCGCGCACGATCCGCAGCGGTGGTGACTACCAGGCATTCAAGTCGGAGCTCGCGCGCATCCGGTACCGCGACGGCGCGATGTCGGGCTATACGAGTCGGCTGCACTATTTCAGCGACTGGATCGCGGACAATGCGCGCATGGGGGTCGTTCAGAACATGACACCGGACCTCGGTGGTGTCGTGGATGCCGAGCCGATCACATTCATGACGTCCCACATCGCGTCGTACCGCCAGTTGTCGGACACGAGTGTTGTGCGCGTGATCGGCGAAACAGAAAAGCGGTTGACGGCCGAGGGTCGCATGATGGTGCCTGAGTCCGCGATCGCGGGTGTGGCATCGAAGATCCGGAATGGCGACGTGATCGCGGCTGCGACGACGGTAGCCGGCCTCGACGTCGCGCACACCGGTCTCGCGCTGTGGGTCGATGGCGAACTGCGACTGATGCACGCGCCGCTCATTGGGACCGTCGTCCAGATCAGTGAGAATTCACTCGCGGACCGGATCATTGCGTCGAAGACGCAGGACGGGATCATGGTGGCACGTCCTCGCTGACAGCGGAAGTCAGTCGGGGCTGACCAACTCCATTCCGACCTGTGTCACACGATTGTTGTGGACTTCGCGGACGCGGAGTTTTACGTCGCCGAGACGGATACCGCGTCCGTTCTCGAGGCGGGTGCCGAGATGGGATCGCAGGACTTCGTCGAGGGAGCGCGACGGCGCGGCGTCGACGGTGATACCGTAGAACTCTTCGATCTCTGCAACCGTCGTGTTTCCCGAGATGGGGAACTCCGTATCGAGCGGCAGATCAGACGGCTCGTCCGTGTCCTGCGTGAACAGCCGGTCCACCAGCGGCCGCACTTCCGGCACCACTACGAAGAACACGTGATCATCTACATGGATGCGTGTGCTGCCCCGCGGCGGCACGACGTGTCGGCCGCGCGCGATCATCGCGATCACCGCATCGTCCGGCAGCGCCAGGTCGCGCACGCGCCGGCCGGCCACGCGTGAGCCGGCGGCCACCGGATAATCCACGATATCACCGCCCAGGTGTTTCACAGACGTGATCTCGAGTGCCACGGGCGGTACGGGCGCGCCTTCGGCATCGAGGCCGAGCCAGCGCGCGAGGATCGGCAGGGTCCACACCTGCGCGGTCGTCGACAGCAGGACCACGAAGAAAACAACGTCGAACAGCGTTTCACTCGACGGATAGCGCACGAGCAGCGGATACGTCGCGAGCAGGATCGGAACGGCGCCCTTGAGGCCGGCCCACGAGATCAACGACAGCTCCCTCACCTTGAAGCGGAACGGCGCCAGGGAAACGAACACCGCGAGTGGCCGCGCGATGAAGATCAGCACTCCCGTCACGAGGATTGCGGAGCCTGCCACACCGAGCAGGCGCGTGGGCGAGCTGAGGAGCCCCAACAGCACGAACATGGTGATCTGTGCCAGCCACGCCGCGCCGTCCATGAACAGCATGACGCCCCGCTGGAACGCGATGCGTGCATTGCCGACCATGATGCCTGCGAGGTATACGGCGAGGAACCCGCTGCCACCGAGCTGGCCTGCGACGCCGAACGCGAGGATGCCGGAGGCCAGGGTCATGACGGGATAGAGGCCGGGCGCATCGAGATCGATCTTGTTGACCAGCCAGACGGTGAGGCGGCCGGATCCGATGCCGATGATGGCGCCGAGTGCCATCTGGCGGAGGAACAGCAGTCCGAGATCGGAACCGATCTCCATGCCACCGGTGAGCACCTCGAGGAGTCCAATGGTCAGAAAGATGGCCATCGGGTCATTGAGACCGCTCTCCAATTCCAGGGTCGATGTGAGTCGTTTGGGCAGGTTGAGCCCACCGCCCCGCAGGACTGTGAAGACGGCAGCGGCGTCTGTGGATGAGATGATGCTCCCGAGCAGGAGTCCCTGGAGCCAGCTCATGTCGAAGAACGAGACAGCGGCGAGGCCCACGACACCAGTGGTGATGAGGACACCGAATGTGGCCAGGACGATTCCGGGTGCCATCGCGGGTCGGACTTCTGGGAGCGACGTTCGCAAACCGCCATCGAAGAGGATGATGGCGAGCCCGAGGGTCGCGATGCCGTGTGCGAAGTGGTAGTTGGTGAATCCGATGCCACCGATGCCTTCGGCGCCGGCGAGCATGCCGATGCCGATGAACAGGAGGAGCAGCGGGACGCCGAAGCGCGATGAGAACTTGCTGGATGCGGTGCCGACGAGGACGAGGAGTCCGCCGACGAGCATCAGTCCTTCAACGCCCAATTGGCACCCTGCCGGTCGTGTCGATTCGCGAGCCGATGGTCACAGCCGATCTCCGGTCTGTCCCTGAGCGGTGTCGACGGCGTCGCTGGCGATGGTCCATGCGTCGAGGGCTTCGTCGGTCTGGCGGGTGACGGCGGCGAGTTCGGCCTTGAGTTGGGCGGCTTTGCGGGCGCCGTCGCCGGTGGTGTAGAGGTCGCCGTCCTCGAGGGCCGCGCGCAGGACGGCGGCGCGGGCTTCGCAGGCTTCGACGGCGGCTTCGGCGATGCGCACTGCTTGGCGGAGTTGACGTAGCGCGGCGGTGCCGGAGCGGCCCTGTTGTTCCCGCTGTTTTGCTGATTGGCGGTCGCGCTGCTTCTTCGCGGCCGCGTCCGCCTCGACCTCGCGCGCGATGTTGGCGAGCTTCTCGTCGCGTGCGCGCTGCCACTCGTCGAACGGTCCATCGAAATCTTCGATCCGCGCATTCTCGAGGTTCCAGATGCGCGTGGTGAGCGCATTGAGCAGTGCGCGGTCGTGGCTGACGAGGAGGATCGTGCCGTCGAATGATTCAAGCGCGTCCTCGAGTGCCTCGATCGATTCGACATCGAGATGGTTGGTCGGCTCGTCGAACATCAGGAAGTTGGCGTGCGTGAGCATGAGCATCGCGAGTGCGACGCGCGCGCGTTCGCCGCCGGACAATGTGTCCGCCATTCGTTGGGCAGCGTCACCGGAGAAGCCGAACCGCCCGAGATGACTTTGCACCTGGCCGCGCTCCCATGCGGGGCGCAGGTCGTGGATGACGTCGAACAGTGAACGGCCGAGGGGGACCTGGGCGAGGTCCTGCCGATAGTACGCGTAGTCCATGGATTCGCCGACGCGGATGCTGCCGGCATCGAGTGCGCGCTCACCATTGATCGCGCGCAGAAGTGTCGACTTGCCGGAGCCGTTCGCGCCGATGAGGCCGATGACATCGCCTCGCTCGACGCGCGCTGAGAAGTTCTCGATGAGGGTGCGGCCGTCGATGCGCAGTGTCGCCTTGTCCGCCACCACCACCTGGTTCCCGCCCCTCGCCTTCGGCTCCAGCCGCAGCGCCATGGTCCTCCCGTCCTCGCCGGCGGGTGAAGAGAGCCGGGGCACGCGCGCCAGCTTCGTACGACGTCCCTGCGCCTGCTTCGTGTTCTGACCCGCGAGGTTCCGGCGGATGAAGTCCTCTTCCGCCGCGATCATCTTCTGCTGGATGTCAAATGCGCGCTGGTGCGCGAGCTGTCGTTCCGCGTGCGTCTGGACGAATGCGGCGTAACCGGACGCGTAGGGTGTCGCGGTGCCGTGCTCGATGTGCAGGATATGATCGGCGACGGCCTCGAGGAACGCGCGATCGTGGCTGATCACCATCACTGTCGCTTCGAGGTTGGCGAGGTACTGCTCGAGCCAGCGCGTGGTGTCGAGATCGAGATGGTTGGTCGGCTCGTCGAGCAGTAGAACGTCCGCCGGTGCCACGAGCTGCTGGGCGAGGCCGACGCGGCCGAGTTCGCCGCCGCTCAGCTGCTTCAGCGGCTGCGCGCGCGCTTCGTCGTGCGGGAAACCGAGACCATTCAGCACCGCATCGACGCGGGCACTGTACTCGTAGCCGCCGTCACGACTGAAGCGTTCGAGGTCGCGGTCATATTTCGCCATGGCCGCTTCGGTGTCACCGCCCGGCTCCGACAGCGCCTGCGCCTGATGCTGCAATGACGACTCCAGCTTCATGAGCGCAGCGAACGGGGTCGCCGCGGCCTCCCATACCGTCGTCGCATTCGGAAATTCGCGGTGCTGGTCCAGGAGCGTGAAGCGGAGTCCGCCCGCACGCGTCACGGACCCGCGCGTGGGCTCCAGCTGGCCGGTCAGCACGCGAATCAGCGTGGTCTTGCCGCTGCCGTTACGGCCCAGGATCCCCCAGCGGTCGCCTTTGGCGACTGTGAACGAAACCCCGTCGAGGATGGGTCGGGCACCGAATTCGACGGCAACATCGGCGACTGCGATCTGCATGGATTTCCCGGTCACGTGGACGGCGGTCTGGACGGGGGAAAATACCGGAACCGTGCCGATCCCGCACATGCAGTACTGCGGCTTTCGCAGTACTGCGGAAATGTGTCCTGGAGAAACTGTTGGGGCACAACGGCTTCCGCGTGGCACCACCCGTGCTTTAGAGGGTATCGCGAGCGCGTTGCCATGATGGCCGTGCGCTGCGATGTAGACCCGCCGGGCACCCGATGGTGCCGGACACCTCGAATCGGTGATACGACGATGATGAAGTCGATAAAGACAGTGGGCGTTGCCGTCATGACGGCAGCCCTGATGCAGGCGGCGGGTAGCCGCGTAGAGGCCCAGCAGGGCCGGGTGATCACGCTGGAGGAAGCGATCAACATCGCGCTCCGCCAGAACTCCACGCTGGTGCAGGCCGAGAATGCGGCGGCGACGGCGGAGATCGCGGAGAAGCAGGCTTCGATGCGGTTCCTCCCGACGCTGAGCGCATCGACGTCGACGTCGAACCAGGTGGGGCGGAACTTCAGTCAGGACGAGGGCACCATCATCAACACGTCGACGCAGTCGGTCAGTGCGGGAGTGTCGTCGAGTGTGACGGTGTTCGACGGCTTCGCGAATGTCGCGAACCTGCGCAGTGCGCGGCTGACGACAGCGGCGACGGACTATGACCTGACGCGTGCGCGCGAGACGGTCGTGTTCGACGTGCTGACGCGGTACCTCGCGCTGATCCAGGCGCAGGAGCAGTTGGGTGTGCAGGAGCAGAACCTGGCGGCGCAGGACGCGCTGCTGACGCAGATCAATGCATTCGTGCAGGCGAGCAAGCGTCCGATGGCGGACCTGTATACGCAGCAGGCGAGTGTTGCCTCGGCGAGGGTCGCGCAGCTGCAGGGCAAGCGCGCGGTCGAGATCGCGAAGCTCAACATTGTCGGCTCGCTGCGTCTGGACCCAATGGGTGAGTATACGTTCGTTGCGCCGGCCGCGTCCGATACGGTTGCGGCGCTGACGGGTGACATGCAGGCACTGATGACGCAGGCGCTCGCGAAGCGTGTCGATCTCGTGGCGGGCCAGAAGCGGCTCGAGGCGGCGCAGCAGAGCGTGAAGGCGGCGAGCGCAGCCAAACTCCCGAGCGTGTCGCTGAACGCGGGCTACAACACGGGTGCGTCGAGCACATCGGACGTGGGCATCTTCGATCAGTTCAACCAGCGTCGCGGCGGTTCGGTCGGCCTCGGCTTCTCGATCCCGATTTTCGATCGCTATGCGGCGGCCGGCAACACGGAGCGTGCGAAGCTGCAGCTGGACAACCAGCGGATCACGCTGGACAACCTGCGGCAGACAATCGCACTGCAGGTGAAGCAGGCGTATCTCGATCTGCAGTCGGGCCAGGAGCAGCTTGCCGCGGCGCAGGCGCAGCTCAAGGCGGCCGACCTCGCATTGCAGGCGGCAGAGCAGCGCTACAAGGTGGGCGCGGGGACCCTGACGGATGTCACGCAGGCGCGCGCATCGCAGGCCAGTGCGGCGGCCGCCGTGATCTCCGCGCGCTACAACATGGCATATCAGCGCCGTGTGCTCGACTACTACACGGGCGCGCTCGAAGTGCAGCCGGTTTCCAACTGATACTGATTTTCAAGTCATCATCTTTCAAATAAACGGTAAGCGTAATGAAACGGATCGGGATTGTAGCAGCGGTGCTGCTCGTGGTGGCGGTGACGATCGGGTTCTTCCTGAAGCGCGGCAAGAAGGTAGATGTCACGTATCGCTTCGTCGAAGTGATGCGGGGCGACCTGGAGTCGTCGGTGAGCGCGACGGGGAAGCTGAGCGCAGTGCGCACGGTGCAGGTCGGCACGCAGGTGTCCGGCCAGGTGGCGGGGCTGTACGTCGATTTCAATGATATCGTGAAGAAGGGGCAGGTCATTGCCCGTCTCGACCCGACCACGCTGCAGCAGCAGGTGCGTGAGGCCGAGGTCAACATGGAGCGTGTGCGTGCGGATGTCACACAGAAGAAGTACGAGCTCGACCAGAACACGCCGTTGTTCCAGCAGAAGGTGATCACCGAGTCCGAGTACAACACATCAAAGTATAACTTCACGGTTGCGCAGTCGAACCTGAAGTCGTCACAGGCCACACTCGACCGCGCCAAGCAGAACCTGAACTATGCGACGATCTATGCACCGATCGACGGCATCGTCGTCGAGCGCAATGTCGAGCCCGGCCAGACGGTCGCGGCGAGCATGTCTACACCGCAGATCTTCCTGCTGGCGGAAGACCTCAAGAACATGCAGATCCTGGTGAATGTTGATGAGAGCGACATCGGCGCGATCCGCCAGGGCATGAACGTGCACTTCAATGTGCAGGCGTATCCGGAACGGACATTCGAGGGCACTGTGCAGCAGGTTCGCCTGCAGTCGGCCGCGACGGACAACGTTGTCAACTATACGGTGGTCGTGCGCGTGGACAATCAGGACGGTGTGCTGCTTCCGGGCATGACCGCGACGGTCAGCTTCGAGGTGCAGAAGGTCGAGAGTGTTCTGAAGGTTCCGGCGGCGGCACTGCGGTTCCGCGCGACAGAAGAGATGCTTGCAGCAGTGGGCATGGATTCGGCGTCGCGAGCGAAGCGTGCGGACTCGTTGAAGGCTGCGGGCGCGAGTGCACCCGCGGCAGGCGCACCGGGTGCAGGCAATGCACAGGGCGGGCAGCGTAACAGCGCGGGTGCGCAGGTCGCGTCGGCCGGGTCGTCGGGCCGTCCGGGTGCAGGCGGCGGGGCCGGAATGGCTGGCATGGGTGGCGGTCGCAACAGTAGCGGCGGCATGCTGTGGTACATGGATGAAGCGGGCAAGCTCCAGATCGTGCGCGTGAAGACGGGCATCACGAACGGCCAGGAGACCGAAGTCAGCGGGCCGGGCCTCAAGGCAGGGATGCAGATCATTGCAGGTGTGACGAGCACGGATCCGGGGGCAGCAACGGCCAATCCGTTCCAGGGACAGCAGCAGCAGGGCCGTGGCGGCTTCGGTGGTCGGGGAGGTTTCTGATGAACGACGTCGTCATTCGGGTGGAAGGTCTGTACAAGATCTATCACCCGGACAAGCCGGAGGAGGTGCGCGCGATCAATGGCGTGGACCTCAGCATCGAGAAGGGTGAGATGGTGGCGATCATGGGCACGTCAGGCTCGGGAAAGTCGAGCATGATGAATGTGATCGGTTGCCTCGACCGCCCGTCCAAGGGTGCATACCTCCTGGACGGCGTGCGGGTGGACAACCTGAGCAAGGACGAACTCGCGGACATCCGCAACACGAAGATCGGGTTCGTCTTCCAGGGCTTCAACCTGCTCGCGCGTACGTCGGCAGTGGAGAACGTGGAGCTGCCGCTGATGTACGACCGCAGTGGCCGCAAGGGCGACACGAAGGCGATGGCGGTTCGCGCACTGGAGAAGGTCGGTCTCGGCAACCGCCTGGACCACGAGCCGAGCGAGTTGTCGGGCGGCCAGCAGCAGCGCGTCGCAATCGCGCGGGCGCTCGTTACGGAGCCCGCGCTGATCCTGGCGGACGAGCCGACAGGCAACCTCGACACGCGCACATCCATTGAAGTGATGGCGCTGTTCCAGGAGTTGAATGACCAGGGCATCACCATCGTGATGGTGACACACGAGCCCGATATCGCGCAGTACATGAAGCGCATTGTGGAAATGCGCGACGGCGTAATTCGCCGCGATGTGCCGGTACTCGATCGGCGCAATGCGAAGGCGGACCTCGAAGAGCGTGATGCGCTCGCAATGGCAGGGTAGTCATGAAAGCCTCGAGACTGATCAATATCGCAGGCAAGAGCATCCTGAAGAACAAGATGCGCACGCTGCTGACGATGCTCGGCATTATCATCGGTGTGGGCGCTGTCATCGTGATGGTCGCCATCGGACAGGGTGCCAAGAGCCAGATCCAGGATCGGATCAACAATCTCGGCACCAACATGATTGTGATCTCGCCGGGCGCGTCGAGCACGGGCGGCGCGAGCATGGGTGCGGGTTCGTCGAATCGACTCACACTCAATGACTACGACGCGCTCAAGCGTGATGCAGTCGTCCTTACGGATGTATCGCCGATGATGACCACGTTCGGTCAGCTGATCGGCGGGTCGGGTAACTGGCGCACCATCGTGAATGGCGTTTCGACGGAGTATGCGACGATCCGCGACTGGGATGTGACGAGCGGCCGCCTTTTCGACGAGCAGGACCAGCGTACCATGCGCAAGGTTGCACTCATCGGGCAGACTGTGGTGGACAATTTGTTCGAGGGTACGGACCCGGTCGGCCAGCAGATCCGCATCCGCAATGTTCCGTTCGAAATTATTGGTGTGCTCGAGAAGAAGGGTCAGAGCACGTCGGGCACGGATCAGGACGACATTGTCATCACGCCGTATACGACGTTCAAGGCGCGTCTCGGTCAGCGGAGCTACATCCCACAGATTGTGACGAGCACGGCATCGCAGATGGAGCTGGCCGCGGGCATGCGCGAGGCGAGGGAAATCCTGCGCGCGTCGCACAAGCTGTCGGAGAATGACCCGGACGACGTAACGATCCGCAACCAGGCAGACCTGGCGGCGGCAGCGTCGGGCACGACGGACGTCATGACCACGCTGCTCGCCGCAATCGCGAGTATCTCGCTGGTGGTCGGCGGTATCGGTATCATGAACATCATGCTGGTGTCGGTGACGGAGCGTACGCGCGAGATCGGGATCCGCATGGCGGTCGGTGCACGCGGCCGCGACGTGATGCGTCAGTTCCTGGTCGAGAGCATCGTAATGAGCATCATCGGCGGTCTGATCGGCATTGCAGTGGGTTACGGCTCGGCGGCGATTGTCGAGAAGATGACAGGGTGGGGCACCGCGATCGCGCCGCAGATGGTGGGCATTTCACTGGGCTTCTCGGCCGGTGTCGGCATTTTCTTCGGCTATTATCCGGCGCGCAAGGCTGCGTCGCTGGATCCGATCCAGGCACTGCGCTACGAGTAGCGGATGAAACTCTACCGCATCGGGCGGTGGGCCAGGTGGGGCTGGCTCGCCACGACGTTCGCCATGGGGATCGCGCTCCTGGTGACGTCGTGGGCGAGTCATCGCCGCATCGAGCGTGCGGCTTCGACGCTCAACCGCGGCCAGAGCGAAGTCCTGCTCGAGGCCGTGCGTCAATATTTCCGGGATGTCGAGCCGCTCATGACGGAGATACGGATCGACTCGCTGCTCGAATCCAAGGCGTCGACGGGGATCCGCTACATCGGTGTCTTCGACGGCCGCTTTTCCTCACTCTCCGAGCTTCGTGACCCCATTGCCGAATCCGGGATGCCGCTCGCCGACCCCCGCCCGCAGGGCTTCGTTCCCGGGTCGCCGCCGCCTCGCCTCGAGCCCGTAGACCTCGGCCCGCGCATCCGCGCATTCGGCGGACTCCGCCTGGCGGGGACGGACTCCCTCGGCGCGCGCGTCCGCAGGAGCGGCCTCCTGGTGATCGAGTTCGAGCCGCAGATCGCGCAGCAGCTGGAGGCGCAGGCAACGCGCACACTGATCCTTGCGATCGTCGTTACACTGATCATGCTGATCGCGTCATTCTTCTTCTGGCGTCTGTCGATGCAGACGGAGGCGAATGAACGCCGTCTCGAGCAGCAGCGCCGGCTCGGCATGCTGGGCGAGATGTCGGCTGTGCTCGCGCACGAGATCCGCAATCCACTCGCGTCACTCAAGGGCAATGCTCAGCTCCTGGCGGAGCGGATGCCTGTCGACGGTCCGGAACGACGTCGCGCAGACCGCGTGGTGCAGGAGGCCGAACGGCTTGAAGCGCTGACCAGCGACCTTCTCGATTTCGCGCGCTCGGGTCCGATCGACATCCAGAGCGCAGACCCGACCGCCGTGCTCCGTGCATCGGTGGACGAGGTTGGAAGCGACGGCTTCATAGTGGATACCACGGCCACGCCATCGTCATGGCGCATGGATGAAGCCCGCATCCGGCAGGCACTGACGAATGTGCTGCGCAATGCCCGGCAGGCGTCGCCCGAAGGAACACTGCCGCAGGTCGCGGCGACGAAACAGAACGGTGCCCTCGTGTTCACGGTGCGCGATTTCGGGTCGGGCATTCCACCCGGCGACGAAAAGCGCATTTTCTCGCCGTTCTACACAACGCGGACGACGGGCACCGGTCTCGGTCTCGCCGTCGCACAGCGCGCCGCAGAAATGCATGGTGGCCAGATCGTGGCGCGCACACATCCTGATGGTGGTGCAGAGTTCCGCATCGATATCCCCGCGAGCTGAGACGCATACTCATGTCGAAAATACTCGTAGCCGATGATGAAGAAGGCTTGCGCGAATTCATTGCCGAGGCGCTCGAAGACGATGGCCATGTGGTCACGCGGGCCGCGGACGGCGGCGAAGCGGCCGAGTGCCTGGCGCGCGAAGCCTTCGATCTGCTGATCACCGACCTCAAGATGCCGCGCCTGGACGGGCTGTCGCTGCTGCGCCGCGCGCGCGCGGAACAGCCCGAGATGGAGGTGATCCTGCTCACTGCACACGGATCCGTCGACACGGCCGTGGAAGCGATGAAGCTGGGCGCATTCGATTACCTCGAAAAGCCCATCGCGAGCCCGGGCGAACTGCGCAGGCTGGTCGGTCGTGCACTCGAGCGCCGCTCGCTGATGACCGCGCGTGATCGCATCGCCCGCGAAGCGCCGGCACTCTCGCCGCTGTCCTATGGCGACCCGATCATGGCGCCCGTGGTGGAAGCACTGCGCCGCGTCGCGCGGACCAACTCGACAGTGCTGTTCGCAGGCGAGAGCGGTACGGGCAAGGAGCTGGCTGCACGCACACTGCACGCACTGAGCGATCGCGCGGACGGACCGTTCGTGGCAGTCAACTGTGCAGCCATCTCGGAATCACTGCTGGAGAGTGAGCTGTTCGGTCACGAGAAGGGTGCATTCACGGGTGCGACGGCAGCTCGTCGCGGCCGTATCGAGCTCGCGGACGGCGGCACGTTCTTCCTGGACGAGATCGGCGAGATGAAGCAGGAGTTGCAGTCCAAGTTGCTGCGCGTCCTCCAGGAACGCCGGTTCGAGCGCGTCGGCGGCACCCGCACCATCGAAGTGAACGTGCGATGGGTCGCCGCGACCAATCGCAAGCTGGAGCAGCTGCTGGAGAGCGGGACGTTCCGCGAGGACCTGTACCACAGGCTCGCCGTGTTCCCCATTACGCTGCCACCGCTGCGCGAGCGCAAGCAGGACATCGTGCCGCTCGCCCACACACTGCTCACGCGCGTCGCCAGGGACATCGGCAAGCATAATCTCAGTTTGAGTGACGCAGCAGAGCGCTCGATCTCGGCAGCGCCGTGGCCGGGCAATGTGCGTCAGCTCGCCAATGCACTCGAACGCGCGGCGATCCTCGCGGATGGCGACGTGATCCGCCCCGAACACCTTGCGGTCGGCACAGCGACTGCACGCGCGGCGAGCCTGCCCGGCGCCGCCGCCGGCCTCAGTACACTCGAGGAAATGGAGCGCGTTGCCATCGAAGAGGCGCTGGCTGCCGTCAGTGGCAACCGTCGCGAGGCCGCGGAGCGGCTGGGCATCGGTGTGCGGACGCTGTACGAGAAGTTGAAGAAGTACCGGGGCGAGGAGTAGACATCCGTCGGATACGGCGATCGGCTGCGTGAGGATTGTCCTTCTCAAGTGACTACTTATTGTCCTCAATCTGCTACTTGCTGCCCTGTTGTTACCGCAAGAGACGTCTGCCAAACTTACTCTCCCAACGAAATGTCCCTGGAATGCAAACCGGAACGCGGCTTGACCTGATGATCCGCACACAGAACTCAGGAAGGCAGCATCATGAAATTTCCGACTTCGGGAGCCATCGCACTCATTTTTGTGGCCGCAACCACGGCCGCAGCTTCCGCTCAGTCCCGCACTGGCAGCGGCACGATCTGGACGGACACGCGCGCCGGTGATGCTCGTCGGCAGGGTGATGCCGACAGCGATCGCCGTGGCAGTCGCATGGACGACGGCGACAGCGACAGCGACAGTGATTCCGATCGCAACGGGATCAAGAAGGTAAAGAAGGCGAAGAAGCACAAGAAGGCGAAGAACGGCGATCGGGTAGGTACGATCGAGCGAATCGAGCAGATCGGGCGTTCGCGCCGCGACACGTCCGCCGCAGCGCGTACCGCGGGTAGCGTGGTCGACATCATCATCGGCCGTCGCCAAAGGTAGCGGAAACGATGGCAAGGAGTGCGCGCTCCGCCGATGATGGCGGAGCGCGCTCATCGATAACGCTCCATCTCTTCGCAACCGCCTGGGTGCTGGGAATGCTCGCGTTCGCGTCGCTTGATCCGCTGCACTACGAAGCCGCCATGCAGGAGGACCGACCCGTCGAATGGTGGACGGTTACGCTCTTCCTCGGCGCAGGCATATTCGCGCTGAGCAATTCGGTCCGCGAGCGCCGTGTGTTCGACGGTCTCGTGGCACTGTTCTGCCTGTTCGTCGCCGGCGAGGAATTCAGCTGGGGTCAGAGACTGCTCGGCTTCATCCCGCCCGACACGTTCCTGCAATACAACAAGCAGCAGGAGTTCACGCTCCACAACTTCACAGCGATCGCAAGCGAGCCGAAATGGGTGCTGATCATCGCCATGGCAGGCTTCGGCCTACTGATCCCCACTCTCGCGCGCATGCCCGCAACCGCGGACATCCTGCGAAAGAGCCGTGTGACGGCAGCTCGGCCGGCCGCCGCACTCTGGTTCGCCGTCGCGATCGTGCTTCTCGTATGGTACCCCGTGTCATTCACAGGGGAATGGGTCGAAGCGCTCGCGGGCGGGCTCTTCCTGGCCACGTTCGCACCACGCCCTGCAGCCGCATTGCCATTCGCGGGCGGCGGTGTTGCCGCAGCTGTCGCACTCACGCTGTTCAGTGGCATGCAGCGCGGCCGCAGTTCGGCGATGGTCGCATGCGCGCAGCGCGAGACACGGGCACTCGTCAATGACCTGATAGAAGGCGAGGCCGCGACAAACCGGCTCGCGCGCGCGTCGAGTGTGCACAAGCGGATATGGACCGCCGCAGCCGATGGCTACATCGAGTTCAACCTGCTGGCACGGTACGCCGGCAACCAGTGCGACACCACCGTGGAGGCTGCCCGCCGGAAGGCGCATGCAGTGGACCCGTGGGGTACGTCATACTGGCTGGAGACCAACGAAGCGGATGACGGCAGGCTGGTCCGGGTCTACTCGTTCGGACCCAACCGCAGGCGCGACGGCGATCGTGGTGATGCCTCGGAATCCGGCGATGACGTCGCACACAGTGTCGTTACCCCGTGGCCACAAACTGCCGTCACCGCAGCAGGAAACGTGAATACACCCGATGTCGCGACGGGCAGATCGCGGAATGGATCAACCCGAGGAGAAATAGAATGAGTATCAAACATTATGGCTTACTCGCCGCCGTGGCCGTGATCGGTTTAAGCAGTGGTGCATGTGACACGCTGGGGCTCAACGACGACGAAGCAACGGTAGGCCTGACGTTCGCATCGCGAAGTGGCGGCAGCTCTGCGTTGATGGCATCGCTGGTGCAGGACTCCATTACCTTCGGCGGTCACACGCTGAATCTTACGAATGTCGATCTCGTGATCGATGAGGCGACACTGGAGCGTGCCGAGGCGTCAAGCGATGGCGATTCCGATTCCGAATCGGACTCCGACAGCGACGGCCGTATGAACGAGAAGTTCCGCAACAGCAGATTTACAATCGCACTGCCACTCAATGGCGGAGTGATCACTCCGTTCACAACGCAGGTTGCGTTCGGAACGTATGAGGAACTCGAGCTCGATGTTGACAGCGTACGTCTACGCGGCACCTATGATGGCCAACCGTTCGATGTCAAGCTGAACGTGAACACCGAGTTGGAGTTCGACTTCTCGCCGCCGCTCGTCATTCAGGCGGCAGACGACCGCGTCAATGTAAGCGTGCTCGTCAATACGACGAACTGGCTGCGAAACAATGATGGCTCGCTCATTGATCCGCGCACGATATTGACCAACACTTCTACGTGGGCGACCGTTATGCAGCGCATCAAGTCGTCTTTCAAGGCGTTTGAGGACGACGACAAGGACGCCGACGAGCAGGACAGCGACAGCGACAGCAACTAAAGTCGTACGACAGGCGGGCGCTGCCGCGTTCTCGCGCAACGCCCGCCTGTCGGCCAGTACCGCCAGTACCCCCGTATCCCCTGCTGCCGCAGCCGTCATGGCTGCTGCGCACAGGCCGCCCCGGTTGTACCTTGTACGCGCAATACCCTGAACTCGTCTTGCAACCCTGCCCGTGAAGGACGGATTCCGCCTGCGCGGCCCCGAGATAAGGATGTTATGAGCACAGTCCACCCGAACTCGAATGGCGACGGTCGGCGATCCGAGCCCGAGTCGTTCCGCGGCCGCGCGCTTGCGGCCACACTCACTGTCAACGACCTGCAGAAGAGCATCGCGTGGTATCGCGACGTCGCCGGCTTCACGGTCGCGCAACTGCACGAGTGGGACGGCGAGGTCCGCGGCGCCAGCTTGGTTGCGGGCAATGTCAGCCTCATGCTCGGTCAGGATGACGGCGCGAAGGGGTGGGACCGAGTGAAAGGCGACGGCATGTCATTCTACATCACCACCGCGCAGGATGTCGATACCGTCGCGCAGCGCATCCGGGACGCGGGCGGTGTGCTGGAGACGGAGCCTGCCGATATGCCGTGGGGTGTTCGTGCGTTCCGAGTTGCAGATCCCGACGGTTTCAAAATCTCGATTTCGTCCGAGCCGGCGTGAGCACACGGCGCCGGTTGATTGACGTAAGTCACACGGTCGAACACGGGATGGTGACGTACAAGGGTCTGCCGGCGCCGATCATCTGCGACTGGCTGAGCCGCGAAGGGTCGCGCGCGAAGTATGCGCACGGTACAGAATTCCAGATCGGCAGAATCGACATGGTCGCGAACACGGGCACGTATGTGGACAGCCCGTTCCATCGCTATGCCGATGGCAAGGACCTGTCGGAGCTGCCGCTCGAGTCGGTTGCAGACCTCGAGTGTCTGGTCGTGCGCGTGGATCCCACAGTCACATCGATCGACACCGTCCCCCTCTCCGCATCGGCGGTCGGCGGCAGGGCCGTGCTGTTTTACACCGGATGGGATCGTCACTGGCGGACGGACGCATACTTCGAGGGGCACCCGCACCTCTCCGAGCGAGCGGCCGAATGGCTCGCCGCGGCGGGCGCTGCGATCGTCGGCATCGACTCGTTCAACATCGACGACGTCTCGACCGGCAAGCGACCGGTGCACAGTGTGCTGCTCGGTCACGACATCCCCATCGTGGAACACATGCGCGGACTGCACGCAATACCAGAGCAGGGCGGCGTCTTCTCAGCGGTGCCCGTGAAGGTCAAAGGATTCGGCACGTTCCCCGTACGAGCGTATGTTTCGGTGTCATGACAAGTGCTCGCGAACTCGACCTCGAAACCCTGCCCGTCAAGGACGGATTCCGTCTGCGCGGCCTCGAAATGACGCGCATCGAGACATTCACCGACGCCGCGTTCGCGTTCGCGCTCACGCTGCTGGTCATCGCGAACAATGACCTGCCCAAGGACCTCCAGGGGATGCGCACCATCCTGCGCGACGTGCCGACATTCATCGCCAGTGCCACCCTCCTGATGGTGTTCTGGCAGGGCCACAACACCTGGAGCCGGAGGTTCGGCCTCGACGACGCGCGCACCATCCAGCTGAGCGTCGCACTCGTCATGACCGTGCTCGTCTACGTGTATCCGCTGCGCTACGTCGCCAGCAGCCTGTTCACATTCCTCGGTTGGGTCACGTGCGTTCCCATCGGCGCGGATATCCCATGCAGAACGGAGATGGCGACGGCGCGCGGGGCGGTCCTGGAAATTTCGGCGCAGCACGACGTGAATGCTCTGTTCGTCATATACGGCGTCGGCTTCGTTGCGATCGGCCTCGTGCTCGTGCTCCTCAATGCGCACGCCCTGTCACAGCGACATGAACTGCGGCTCAATGCCATCGAAGAACACCAAACGCGCACGGAGATCGTCGGCTGGTCGGTGTTGTGCGCCGTCGGCGTGCTGTCCGTGATTGTCGCCCTCATGGACTCGTTTCCCGGCGCACCGGGTTTCGTCTACATGATCCTGTCCGTATTCATGCCCGTGTATCACACGAAGCGTTCGCGCGAACGGGACCGCCTGTTGGCCGCAGAGGTCGCTGCATGACGAAACCGTTTCTGATCAGGTACGCACCGCCGCTCATCATCCTGGTCGCACTGTTTCATCTCGTGATGCTGCTGTTGCTCGCCATTGATCCCGTCGGCATCGACGTCGCCGGCATGCGCGTTTCGCCGTCGCAGTACCTCACAATGTTCCTGCCGCCCGCCGCAGCGTCGTCCACTATGTCGCTCGTCGCAGGGTATGGCCTCATCGTTGAACGGCCGTGGGCGCGCGCATTGCTGACCAAATGGGCGGTCCCGTTCGCGCTATTCTATCTGGTCGTGACGGCGATCATGAGCAGGAAGATCATTCCTGTCGTCGTCGAGAGCCTGGGCGGCATCCTCTGGCTTGCCCTGGTATTC
>JBBSJG010000019.1:0-25943 GCA_038257485.1 Longimicrobiales bacterium
AAGTTGACGAAGGCGGGCGTTGCCACCGATTTCATCGTGATCCCTGGTGGCGACCACGGGTTCACGAATCCGGCACACGGCCGGCAGGCCGACAGCGCGATGATCGCATGGTTCGAGCGTTGGCTGATCCGTCGGTGAGACGGCACGCCCCGCTAACGTCGGCGTCGCCGCCCCTCACGGAAGCTTGATTGGACCACGGGGTGTAACCCGAGGCCTCACGAGCGCCGAAGCACGGTTCTTGCAAATTCCGAGAAGAGAGACCATCTCGTGGTACATCCACCAGGTACAGCATGACAAGAACGGCCATCGCGATGTCCTCCCTCCGTGGTGAGGACGCTGGCAGAGAACTCGGCGCAGCCATCCGCGAGCAGCTCACAGGGCAGTCACCGGACGCGGTGATCGTGTTCGCGACCCCGGATCAGGATCATGCGCGGCTGCTCGCGGGGATCACCGACGAGTGTTCGCCTGGCACGTTGGTTGGATGCTCATCGGCCGGTGAGTTTACTGGTGAGGAGTCTGGGGTAGGCATGACGTGTGTCGTGGCGCTGCTGGCGCCTGAGATGCGGTTCTCGGCAGTGCTCGGCCGCGGTCTTCGTACGGACCGGGCGGCAACGGCTGGGCAGCTCGTACGCGGGTTCCACGGGCTCGCCGCGACGGATTTTCGCTACCGCGCGGCGCTGGTGCTGACGGACGCGCTAGCCGGTTTTGCGGACGATCTAGTGGATCAACTCACGTTGCTCACGGGGGGCGTTTACCGTCTCTTCGGCGGCGGCGCTGGCGACGACGCGCGATTTCAACGGACAGTGGTGTTCTACGGCACTGAGGTAGTGGAGGACGCAGCCGTTGCCCTCGAGATTCTGTCCGACAAGCCGATCGGGATCGGGGTGCAGCATGGCTGGACGGCGGGCGGCGACCCCATGCGCGTGACGCAATCGACCGGCATGCAGCTCGGCAGCCTGAACGCAATTCCGGCAGCGGACGTCTTCGACGCACACGCCGCGGCGACCGGCCAGACGTTCGAACGGAGCGAACCGGTGCCTTTCTTCCTGCACAACGTGCTCGGGGTGGAGTCGCCGGACGGCTACCGGCTGCGGGTGCCTCTTGCCGTGCAAGACGACGGCTCAGTCCTTTGTGCGGCGGACATCCAGACGGGAACCACCGCCTGCATCATGACGACGGATGCGCCTGATGCTGCGGCCGCAGCGGCCGCGGCAACGCGCTCTGCCCTGAGTCAGATGGACGGCCACGAGCCAGCGATAGCCCTTGTGTTCGACTGCGTTGCCACCCGGCTCCGTCTCGGCACCGCGTTCGGCGAGGAGTTGGACGCCGTGCGGCGGGAGCTCGGCACGACACCGTTTGCGGGGTTCAACACGTATGGCCAGATCGCCCAGGCCGAAGGTCAGTTTAGCGGCTTCCACAACTGCACGGCCGTGGTGTGCACGATTCCGAGATAGCACCGGACCGGTCCGCTGCGGGACTGCTGGACCTTCTCGCCGATGTGGCTGCCCCTGACAGGCGCGGCCTGGCGACAACCACGCTCGCTGAGCTACTCGGTGGGCAGGCCCTGCTTCTCTTCGCCGCCGATCCGGAATTGGGGGTCCTCCTGCCGGCTCCCGGCCTGCCGCAGGTGCTCCCAGGCGCCATGCAATGGCGTGACTTCCTTCAGCATTGCGTCCTCGCCGGCTCACACGCCGGCGAACTGCCGGATCCGGCCACGGGACAGCTGGTGTCGGCCGTCGGTATTGGTCTGAAGAACGAAAGTG
Source organism: Longimicrobiales bacterium (assembly GCA_038257485.1). Lineage (GTDB taxonomy): Bacteria > Gemmatimonadota > Gemmatimonadetes > Longimicrobiales > RSA9 > DASUXU01. The sequence continues at coordinate 1,764 of JBBSJG010000019.1, forward strand.
CGGCCGTGCTGCTGGGTGGAGACGGCGGCGCGGCGCGCTTGGAGCTTCTGCGCACGCATCTTCCGGTTCTCAGCACCCTCTTCTTTCGCGAGCGGCAGGTCGCCGCAGAGCAGATCCGCGCGAGAAGCGCGCTGCAATCGGTCGAGCGGTCCCGTGTACTCACGGGTGCTCTGCAGCAGATGCGGGAGCGCTTGGAAGCGGCTCTGCACGACGCGCATACCGCGCAGCAGGCAGCGCGAGATCGAGCCAGCCAAGCAGAATCGCTCGCTGCTGAGCTCGAGACCCAGACTGAGCTTCTGCATAGCAACGCGACAGAACTCGAAGCCGTGCAGGCCGAGCTGGAGGCCGCCAACGAGGACCTCGCCCTGCGCGCGGAGCAGGCCGAGAGCGCACGTGCATTGATCGAGGAAACACAGCGGGATCAGATCGCGCTGGCTGAGACGCTCCAGAAGGTCGGACGTTCGGTCGCATCGGAGCTGGAGTTGGAGAAAATCGTGCAGGACGTTACGGATGCGACGACCCGACTTACCGGGGCCCAGTTCGGCGCATTCTTCTACAATGTGGAGAGGGAGAACGGCGAGGCATACACCCTGTACACGATTTCAGGCGTGCCGCGGGAAGCGTTCTCGCGTTTTCCAATGCCTCGCGCGACGGCTATCTTCGAGCCGACGTTCCACGGCAGTGGCACGCTACGCGTCGACGACATCACCACGGATCCCCGGTATGGCAAAAACGCTCCGTACCACGGCATGCCCGCAGGGCACCTCCCGGTCACGAGCTACCTCGCGGTGCCGGTCGTGTCCCGCTCTGGAGACGTACTCGGTGGCCTGTTCTTCGGTCACGCGGAGCCTGGTCGCTTCCTGGAGCGGCACGAGCGCCTGGCTGAAGGCGTTGCAGCTTGGGCCGCAGTCGCCATGGACAACGCCCGTCTGTTTCAAGCAGAGCATGTGGCGCGAGCCGAGGCGGAGCGCGCGAACGGGGCAAAGAGCGATTTCCTCGCCGTAATGAGCCACGAGCTGCGGACGCCGCTCAACGCCATGATCGGGTATGCCGACCTGCTGCTGGCCGGCATACCCGAAAAGATCCCCGCGCGGGCGCAGCAGAAGGTGGAGCGCATCGGCCTGAGCGCGCGGCACCTGCTGGAACTGATCGAGGAGATCCTCACCTTTTCCCGCCTGGAGGCGGGTGAGGAGCGAGTTGAACTCGCGATGGTCGATCCAGACCAGCTGCTGCACGAGGTCGTATCACTCATGGAGCCGCTTGCTCTCACAAAGGGCATTGGCCTGGAATACCGGTCGCTGCCGGAGGCCCGAACTGTGGCGAGCGATCCTCGAAAGATCCGCCAGATCCTGATCAACCTCCTCGGCAACGCCATCAAGTTCACCGACGAAGGCGCAGTCACGGTCGTCCTGGAGCAGGTCGGAGACAGCATCATCTATGAGGTGAGCGACACGGGCCCCGGTATTCCAAAGGAGTTCTTCGAGCGTGTCTTCGATCCCTTCTGGCAGGTGGAGGGGGGATCCACACGTAAGACAGGCGGAACCGGCCTCGGCCTGACGGTGACACGTCGCCTGGCCCGCCTGCTGGGCGGCGACGTTACCGCCCAGAGCGAGCCCGGCAGCGGGACCACATTCACCGTAACCCTGCCCCCGCAAGCGCCTACGCCTACTCAATAGCCGTCATAGTCGAGACCTGCGCGACCGTCGCCCGCGACGCTGAGCGGTCTCCCGGGATTGCGGCTGAACCGGCCGTTTTCGCAAGGGAACCGTCCAGCGCTCGCGGCGAGCGCGAAGCTACTGCGCCAGGAGTGCCGGCTCGGACGTCGTCGGGTCGATGACCGTGCGGACTTCGAGCACCGCGTCGGCCGGGAAGCCGCCCTGGCGTGCATGCTCGCGCACGAGCTCCTCATTCGGCGCGATGTACACGCAGGTGATTTTGTCGCCGGTGACGTAGCTCTGCACCCACTGGATCTGCGGTCCGAGCTTGTTCAGCACGCCGCACGACTTCTGCGCGATGCCCTGCAGCTGTTCGGCCGTCAGGTTTCCGGCGCCGGGGATATTGCGCTCGATCAGATACTTCGGCATGTGGCTACCTCCGCTGGGGGATGTCGGGGACGCCAATATGCCGCAGGTGCGCGGCGCATACAAGCGCGCAATCCGTAAGTGTCATGTTACATCTGGCGCTGAAGCACCGGGGTCCCGGGATCACCATCGAGGAATCGATGCAACCATCCCCTTGGAAAACAAGAACGCGTACTGCGGCAAATCTACCGCGGCACGCGTTCCGGAGATGCGCCGTCGTCCTTACCCGCCCGCGACGGGCGGTGTCTCCGATCCTGCCGTCAGACTGACGTTGTTACGGGGCTGCCCCTGCTCTCGATGCGGCCGCGCTCGATGCGGTCGAACAACGTCGTCTGGAAGGCGCTCAGCTCCGGCGGCGTCGCTGCCACACGCGTCACTTTGCTTTCGTTCCGGTTGTACCCGCCAGTCGCGCGCAGCTGGCCATCCACGCACTCAACTTTTCGCGCGACCTCGCTGCCTCCGTATCGCCGATATTGTTCGTGTCTGCCGATGACCCACCAAGTCTGTTGATTCATGGCGATGCTGATCGACTCGTTCCGATGCGGCAGAGCGTTATCATGCACGACGTGTTGACGAAGGCGGGCGTCGCCACCGATTTCATGGTGATCCCTGGTGGCGACCACGGGTTCACCAATCCGGCGCACGGCAGCCAGGCCGACAGCGCGATGATCGCATGGTTCGAGCGTTGGCTGATCCGACGGTGAGACCGGAATGACCGCACGCATCACACGGCGTTCTTTACCTATCGGGTATCTCCAAGCTCCCGAAGCTGTTTACCAAGTTCAGCTGGCGCCTCGAACGTATATGCATTTCCTGCCCGGTCCCGAATCAGAAGGTTTCGCGCGTTCAGTTCCATGAGATCAGTTCGTGCGGTCTGATATGCGATTCCATGGCTCTGCTTATGAGACTGAATTGTATATCGGTGTCCCGGATGTTTGAGCGCGTGACTCAGGACAGCGAGCTGCCTGTGATTAAAGTCAACCGATGATTTCAGAAGTGCATTGACCTGGCAAACCTGCTCCATTTTCCGGCGCAGGTAACTCTGAAGTTCTTCGATCGCACGCCTGAATACTTCAAGCTGATACAGCAAAAAGTAGGTTACGTCGTTTGCGTCAGTCTCCGTGTAAAGGAACGACCGCATGTACTGCCCTGGGGCCTTGCGAAGAATGCGCGAGATGGACACGTATTCGGCGAGCCAGTATCCCTGCGATAGCATGGACCAGTAGAAGAGTGCTCGAGCGGTGCGACCGTTTCCATCAACGAACGGGTGATCATAGCCAATCCAGAAGTGAAGGATCATGGCGCGCACAACCGGATGCACGAACGTTCCCGCATTGTCTTCATTTGCAAATTTGCATAGCAGGTCCATTCGCGATGCAAGTTCTTCGGCGGGATGCGGAACGTGAAGTAGGGTTCCCATGCCATCTTCGACGACGACATTGTCTGACGGTTCGCGAAAGCGGCCTGCCTTGTCCTGATTTTCAAGCGTCCCGTCCGTCACAATCCGGTGTAAAGTGAATACGATTTCCGGAGTGAGTGGTGTCCGGGCGTGCTCCTGAACGAAACGCATGGCAGCGTAGTTGTTCTGAATCATCAATTCGCTGCGGTCCGATGGAGGTCTTCCGGAACGGATCATCTCCTTGGCGACATCGCTGGTTGTGGACGCACCTTCCAGCTGACTTGACGTGATTGACTCTTCTATCAGAGAACTGATGATGTAGCGGTCTCGCGTACTCGGGTTTGTGACCTCTTCTGTCATCTGAATCTCGCCCGCGGCATTCCGATCAATTGCATGTAGCATCTTCAGGACAGGGTCCGGAACGCTATACACAAACGTGCTGCCCGTTTTATCCAACAAGGGAATTGGCTTGAGGATGTGCGTCCTGGCCAGTTTGATTCCCGCCCACCATTGGCGCGTGGTCAGCCCGTCAGGTGGCGTCCGATGTCGTATTTGGTCCCAATGGAAGTATTCCCCACCAGGTACTGCGGAAAGACCGATGGTTTGTGGCAGAACGGTGAGCAGATCATTCCACAAATCCGGTAGCTGAGGGGCTGGCATTGGCAGTTTCATGTGTTTTCTACTAATAATTTGATTGTTAGTAGTAAATTAGTACGACAAGGACCTCGGATCAATTCGGATCTACTAATTTACAAGAAATTAGTAGAAAATTATCAAATGCCTTCGGAGTCAGCATTCGGAGACACTGGACATGTGATCCGCATGCTTGCATGTTTAGAACATGGCAATGATTCAGATCAGAAATGTACCGGATCCGATGCACCGCGAGCTCAAAGCCCGCGCGGCCCGGGCAGGGATGACCCTGTCCGATTACCTGATGGACTTGATCCGCCAGGCAGCTACCAGACCTGAACTCGACGTGCTGATAGGCCGTGTGCGGGAGCGGTCTCGGGTCTATCCGGAGGAAACGCCGGCCGAAGCCGTGCGGGCGGAACGCGATGCGCGATGATCGTCGTTGACGCATCGGCATTGCTGGAAGTTCTCCTGCAGACCGAGGCGTCAAGTGTGGTCGAAGCCCGTCTCTTTGGCGGGAGTACGCTGCACGCGCCGCATCTGCTCGATCTCGAGGTCGCGCAGGTACTGCGGCGCTACGAACGATCAGGCGTGCTGACTGCGCAACGGGCGCGCGAAGCGCTGGATGACCTCGCCGATCTTCGCATTGAGCGATATCCGCACGCCCTGTTTCTTTCACGGATCTGGGCGCTGCGCGCCAACGCCACAGCGTACGATACGTGTTATCTGGCGTTAGCCGAAGCTCTTGATGCGCCGCTTCTCACCATGGACCGTCGACTGGCCAGCGTGCCGGGGCACGGAGCGGTCGTGGAGATCCCTGACGGCGTTTTTCGCGTTATTTGACCTCCTGTAGATCTGTGTAGCTGCCGGTGGTCTTGAGCGTGACGGTCACGGGATTGTCCCCTCGATTCCGCCAGAACCAGCCGTGCTTGCCATCGAATGCCGCCACCAGCACGCCTGCGTCTGACGCCTGGTTTCTTCCCTTCGCATAGCCGTGGTACGGCGTGCCCGGCCGATCGGCGTGCGTATCGGAGTTCACCACGCCGCCTTCAACGGACCACTCGTATGTGACACGTGTGCCTTCGGGCATCACGACTTTGATCTCCCTGCCCTGGCCCGGCAGCAGGTCGATGCGCGTCACATCAGAACTGGCGGAGTCCGCTGAAATGGCCGCCGGCGCTGTCAGGGGAGGAACCGCTCCCTTCGACTCGAGAATGACAGCCTCTGCGGCGGCGGCGGCGTCTGCCTCGGCAGCAAGCGCCACCTTGATCTCGCCCATGCGTGTGAGCCCGAGCACCCCGCCCACACCCGTCGGATCGATGGCGTACTCGGCCGGCAACACAATCGTCACCAGCAGAACCGTCGCTGTAACTGCTGCAATCAAAGTCGAGCGCAGCAGCATTCGCGATGTAGGAAGCTGATCGACGGGAACGCTATTCATGACTGGCATCAGATCGACCTCTATCGAATGGTGGTGATGAAGAAGCCGGTGAGCTGGTAGCCCACCAGAAGGAAGCCCGCCGCCATGAGGACGACATTGCCTGTGTACGCATGCTTCGAAAAGCTCGGCGTCCGCCGCCAGAAGCTCATCAGGATCAGGATGGCACTGAGCGCAAGCAGCTGTCCTACCTCGACGCCGATGTTGAACGCGATCAGGTTGGCGAACAGACCGTTCGGTGACATCTCGTAGTCGAGTATTTTCGTCGCCAGTCCGAATCCGTGAAACAGACCGAAGATCAGCGTCGCCGCGCGGGTATTCGGCTGGAACGCGAACCAGCGCTGGAAAGCGCCCATGTTGTCCATGGCCTTGTAGACCACGGACAGACCGATGATGGCGTCGATCAGATACGCACTGAAGCTTACCTCCGTCAGCACGCCGAGGATCATCGTCGTCGAATGACCGATGGCGAACAGGGAGACGTACACGCCGATGTCCTTCAGACGATACAGGAAGAAGATGATGCCGAGCAGGAACAGCAGATGGTCGTATCCCGTGACCATGTGCTTGGCACCGAGGTATGCGAACGGGAGAAGAAGGATGCCCGACACCTCCTGGATGTAGCCCTTGTCTCCTGCCGTTACACCGTGCGCGAATGCATCACCGGGCGTTGCCAATAGCGCCAGCAGCACGCCGAACAGGCTGAGCAGCCGCAGCCGCACTCTCACATCGGAAAAATGCTGCGTCGGAAATCGATTCATGACGTTCCTCGTGTGGGAGTTGAATGCAACGCGCGCATTGCTGTGAGTCGATTTGATACAAGTCTCATGCGACTGGAAGCGTGGCGTGATTTCTGTGCGGACTGCGCATCAACCATGCGACGCCGGTGAGAACTGCACATACAAGTCCAGCCGCCGTGAACGTCCATGGGATGCCTGCACCCCTGGCCAACCAGCCAGCCGCTGGGTAGGTAACGAGCCAGAACAGATGGGTAAGAGCGAAGTGGGCGGCATACGCTCGGCCGCGCTCCTCGGGTACGGTGTGCTCGGCCAGAAGACCGACGGAAGGAATGGCTATCATCGCCCCGCCCGCCCCCAGCAGTGCCCACAGGATGAGCAGCATGGCCAATCCCGGCTGGAACACACCGGGCAGCAGCGCCAGCGCTGAAAGTGCGCCGCCCAGCAGCAGCATGCGCTCAGCCCAGCGATGATACCCGAGATGGTCGTCCAGCCCGGCGCCTTCCGCACGGGCGCGCTCGCCTCGGCGGGCCAGCCACAGGGCAGCGATGGATGATCCAAGTCCGATCGCTCCCATGGCCAGCGCAAAACTACCATTCCCGCGGGCCAGCACGTCGCGCACGTAGACAACCGTTGTTACGATGGCTACCGCGCCCGCTGCCGCCTCAGCGAAATGAAGGACCAGCGCCTTCCTGAGCGCAGGTTCACGCAGCAGGATCCGGGTGCCTAGTGTGGTCTGAGGCACAAAGTCACGCCAGGGAAACGGTCGGTCGGGCGGCGTCCCGCGCGGCACGCGTGACGCCAGGACAAGCAGTGCAGACGCGAGGTACGTCCCGGCATCGAACCAGAACGTCCAGCGCACGCCCACCCATGCAATCAGCGCTCCAGCCACAAGCGGACCGATCGCGGCCTCGACGTCCAGCGCCACGCGGGACGCCGACAGGGCACGCGTATACAGACGCGGGCCGACGATCTCCGGCAGTGCGGCCTCGTACGTCGGGGTGAAGAAGGCCGTTACCGCGTTAATGGCAAAAATCAGAACGTAGATGTGCCAGACTTCCGTTATGAATGGGAAGAACCCCAGCAGCGCGAACCGCAGCAGGTCGGCGGCCACGAGCATCCGCTTTCGGTCCATCCGGTCTGCCATCACCCCCGCCACGGGGGAAAGCAGAACAAACGCGAGAATGCGCATGGTGAGCGCGATGCCCACTACGACCGTGGCATTGCCCCCGGCCAATTGATACGCCAGGACAGCGAGCGCTACACTCGTGACGCCACTGCCAAGCAGGGATGCTACCTGCGCCAGGAATAGACGCAGGTAGTTACGATTCGTGAACAGGGTCTCACCCATCGCTCAGGCCGCTTTCTCTGACTTGTCCACACCGTAGCGCAGGAACAGTGCAGGCACTACCACCATGTTGAGCACGACTGCGCTCAGCAGTCCGCCCAGCACCACGATAGCCATCGGGCTCTGGATCTCATTGCCCGGTTCGCCTCCCGCGATTGCCAGCGGGATCAGCGCGAGCCCGGCCGACAGCGCGGTCATCAACACGGGGTTCAGCCGCTCCATCGATCCCCGCCGCACTGCCTCGGCGAGCGGCTCGCCCTCCGACAGCAGCTGGTTGTAATGCGACACCAGCAGGATCCCGTTGCGCACTGCAATGCCGAACAGCGTGATGAATCCCACCAGCGTCGCGATGTTGAGCACACCATCCGAGAGGACGACTGCGAAGATGCCGCCGACCAGTGCGAGCGGCAGATTCACCATCACCAGCAGCGCCTGCTTCGTCGAACCGAATTCCATGAACAGCAGCAGAAACACCGCCGCCAGGGAAACGAGTGAAAGGAGTCCGATGGTGCGCGTAGCTTCACCCGCCGATTCGAACTGGCCGCCGTACTCCAGGTAATAGCCGTCCGGCAGGTCCACCTGTTCTGCCACCACGCTTCGGATGTCGGCCACAACGCTGCCCACATCCCGCCCGCTCACGTTGGACTGGATCACGATCTTGCGCTGCACGTTCTCCCGCGAGATGGTGTTCGGCCCGCGGTCATTGCGCACGTCCGCGAGTGTCGAGAGCGCCACCTGCACACCGACCGGTGTATCGAACCGCGCGTCGGCAATGCGCTGCAGTGTGCCGCGTGACGCGGAGTCGAAACGCACCACGAGATCGTAGCTCTCCTGTCCTTCGAGCACCTGCGACACCGCCTCGCCGGCGAATGCCACGTCGATCATCTCGGCGAGGTAGTCGGGCGTGACACCGTAGCGCGCCATTGCCGCGCGGTTCATTGCAATGCGCACCTGCGGCACGTCGGCCTGCTGCTCGACTGCCAGGTCCACCGTGCCCGGCACCTGGGCGGCTGCCGCGCGGATCTGGTCCGCCAGATTGCGCAGCTCGTACAGGTCCGGACCAAACAACTTCATGGCAATGCTCGCGCGCGTGCCCGAGAGCATGTGGTCGATGCGATGGCCGATCGGCTGACCGATCGTGATCTGCGTGCCCGGCACGGCGGTCAGTTCGGACCGCAGCTCTTCCAGCACGGCGTCCATCTCGTGCTCCTCCAAGTTCAGCCGCACATCGATTTCCGCTGCATTCACGCCCTGAGCGTGCTCGTCCAGCTCCGCCCGCCCAGTACGCCTCGCCGTTTCGACGACAGCAGGATGCTCCAGCAGAATTTCCTCAATGCGACGTCCCATCGCATCCGACTCGGCGAGTGACGTGCCGGGCATCGTCAGCGCACTGATGACCAGCGTTCCCTCGTTGAACTCCGGCAGGAACGCACGGCCGAGGAACGGCACCACAAGCAGCGCTGCCAGCACAATGACTGCCGCGCCGCCGATGATCTCGCGAGGATGCCGCAATGCGGGTGCGAGCACATGGGCGTAGGCTGCCTTCAGCCGCCGCGCCACCCAGCTCTCCTCGTTCGCATCCATCACTTTTGCGTTCGGCAGCAAGTACGCACACAGCGCGGGCGTCAGCGTGAGCGCTACCACCAGTGAAGCGAGAATGGACACGATGTAGGCAATCCCGAGCGGCCGCAGCATCCGTCCTTCCACACCGGACAGGAAGAACAACGGCACGAAGACGATGCAGATAATCAATGTCGCCGTGACAATGCTTGCACGGATCTCCTTGGACGCCAGAAAAATCACATCCAGCGCGGGACGCCGTTCAGTCTCCGGCAGGTGGCGGTTCTCACGCAGCCGTCGGAACACGTTCTCCACGTCGATCACTGCATCATCCACCAGCGCGCCGATGGCGATCGCCATGCCGCCGAGTGTCATCGTGTTGATCGTGATGCCGAGCGCCTTCAATGCGAAGATCGCCACCACGAGCGACAGCGGAATCGCGAGCACCGAGATGAACGTGGTGCGGACGCTCCACAGGAACAGGAACAGGATCAGCACTACGAGCACGGCGCCATCGCGCAGCGCCTCGATGACGTTGTCTACCGATGTCTCGATGAACTCCGCCTGCCGGAATACACCGCGGTTGATGGTCATCCCCTTCGGCAGCGATGCCTGCACCTCGGTCAGTGTCTGGTCGATGCGTTCCGTCAACTCGAGTGTGTTGGTATTCGGCTGCTTCTGAATCGACATGACCACCGCCGGCGACGCACTCACAGACGCATCGCCCAGCTTGGTCGCGGCCTCGATCCGAACTTCCGCAACATCCCCGATCAACACGGGAACACCGGCGCGCGTCGTGATCACCGTTGCCGCGATGTCGCGCGCGTCCTGCACGCGGCCGACGCCGCGGATCAGATACTCCTGCCCGCGGTCCATGAAGACGCCGCCCGACGCGTTGACGTTCGACCCTGCGGCCGCGCGCAGCACGTCATCGAGAGACACGTCATACGCACGCAAGCTCGCCGGTGACACAAGCACCTGATACTGCTTGACCTCACCACCGATCGGGATGACCTGCGACACACCGGGAACTGCCAGCAGCCTGCGGCGCAGCGTCCAGTCGGCCACCGTCCGCATCTGCATCGGCGTCACCGTGCGGTCACCCGTGATCCCGATCAGCATGATCTCGCCCATGATCGAGGAGATCGGTGCCAAAACCGGCGGCGGCACACCTTCCGGCAGACTGCCGGCTACGAGCTGCAGCTTTTCGTTGACGATCTGGCGTGCCTGGAAGATGTCCGTGCCCCAGTCGAACTCCACCCATACAATCGAAATCCCCTGAGAGGTGGACGACCGCACTCGCCTGACGCCGGTGGCGCCGTTCACCGCCGTTTCCACCGGGAACGTGACCAGCGTTTCCACCTCCTGGGGCGCCATGCCGTGGGCCTCGGTGAGGATGCTCACGGTGGGAGCGGTGAGATCGGGAAATACGTCGACCGGCATGCGGGAGGCAGTATACGCGCCCACCACCATGAGCAGTGCGGATGCAATCACCACCAGCAGCCGGTTTCGCAATGACCAGTGAATGACTCTATCGAGCATAATAGTCCCCCTCAGTGCGCGTGGCCGCCGGAGAAACCCTCCGGTGACAGGGAGGCAAGCCGGACCTGATACGCACCCGTTGTGACGATCATTTCACCCGGACGGATCCCTTCGCGAACTGCAGTCCGGTTACCATCATTTTCACCGAGCGTCAGCACTCGCCGCTCGAATGTCTCGCCACCCGTCTGAACGAATGCGACGGGGGTCCCGTTGTCATCAAGAATCGCGTTGCTGGGGATCGCCACACCGCGAACCGTGCCGCCGATCGGCACGGTGGCCCGCGCGAACTGGCCGACCTTGATCAGCCCACCCGCATTCTCCACATCGAAGACCGCAGCGACCGTGCGCGTCTCCGGATTCAACACACTGGCCACAGAAACCAGCCGGCCGCTCGTGAAGCTGCGCGGCGTGCCTTCCGTCGTAAAAATGGCCGTGGAATTCTGGCTAAGTGACGCTGCATCACCCGCGGGCATCTGCACGCGCAGCCACAGCGAGCGCGGATTGATTACGGTGAACAGCGGCTCGCCCGCTTCCACTCGGCCGCCCGGTATGAAGCTGCGCTCGGCGATCACACCGGAAATCGGCGACCTCACGCGCAGCCGGAAGTCGCCATCCGCACCACCACCCATCGCCGCGATCTCTGCCCGTGCGATCTCCAGGTCATGCCTCGCCTCCTCCAGCCGCTTCTGAGGAATGGCACCCGCTGCATAAAGACGCTGCGCGCGGGCAGCGTCCCGCTCGAGCCGCTCCAGGTCGCCCCGCGCCCGCGCGAATCCGCCCTCGCCGGCGGTGGGCGCCAGAATCGCCAGCACCTGGCCGGCAGTGACAGGCTGACCGGCCGATGGTGATCCGCGGTTCGACGCGGCCACCGCAATCCCGCTGGTCGGCGCACTCACCTGTACCAGGCCCCCGTCCTGCGCCACGATCTCGCCCGGCGCGGACACCGAGCGCGCTACGTCCTGCTCCAGCGCAGGCTGTACAGCGAATGGGATCTTCCACTGCTGTTCCTTCAGGAAGCCGATCCCCCCGGCGGCTTCTTCCGCTTCGGCCGGCAGCTTGTCTCCTGGCGCAAAAACCTGCACCGCCGGCAGCGTATGGGCTCCGGTAACCTGGCGGCTGTTCAGCGCCAGCTGCACCTGGTACGTGCCCGGCTGCTCGATCACGGGATCCAGCAGATAGATGCCGTCTCTCGCCGGCGCCGCGATGGTGAAGGATTTCGCTTCGGCACCGTTCCGCAGGAAGCGCACGGTGAGAACGCCCTCCGTCACCGGCTTGAAATTTTTCATATTGCTGAGATGGATGGCCCAGTTGCCCATGGCCTTGCCGGCCACCAGGTGCGGGTATTCCAGAAAGAGCTCGGTCGAGTCGTTCCACTGCGTTACGACAACGCTGGGGTGCTCCGGCTGCGCTTCCGGCTCATCCCGATTGCATGCGGACTGACCGAATGCGAACAGGCAGATCAGAAGTATCGTGGGTCGCGTCATGTTATTGATTATCCTCGAGAGCGAGAGGCAGCGAAGCGTTGAGCCGCCCCAGTACGAGTTCCAGGTGATAGAGCGCCGTCAAACGCTGTGAGGTCAGATCGATGGTGGTCTCGCGCGCAGCGCGGAACGCGTCGGCGGCATCGAGCAACTCCACCAGGCTCATCTCGCCTTCCGCGTATGCCACCTTTGCCGTTGCCAGCAGACGCGAAGGGTTGGTGAGCAGTTCGTCGTTCAACAACGCCATGCGCGCGGTGAGCGATCGATAGGTCTCCCAGGCTTCACGGATCTGCGCTTCCGCCTCGCGCAGTGCCATGACGCGGCGGGCTTCGGCGCCAGACAGCTCCGCCGTCGCTTCCTCGATGCGACCCGCGTTGCGATTCAGAAAGGGAAGCGGCACCGAAACGCCGACGATCGCGCCGCGAAACCCGTCCGCCTGATCCTTATAGCCCGCGCTCAGCGTGATGTCCGGTGTACGCTCCCGGCGCTGCAGATTCAGCCTCGCCTGCGCAGCTTCGACTTCAAGTGAAGCCGCCACCACATCCGGCCGAGCCGCGGCCGCAGAAAGCACTGCGTCCAGAGCAGCAGCTGATGGCGTTGCTGACTGGTTATCGAGCGCCACTGCCGGCAGAAGCAGGAAACCGCCAGAGTCCGGCATGACCAGCAGTGCCAACGCGCCACCGGCCAGCCGGACCGCAAGTCGCGCCTCGGCCGCCAGATTCTCATAGCGCGCCCGTTCGACCTGCAGCCGCTGCAGCGCAAACTCCGAGATGTCACCCTCCCGGAACCTGGCCTGCCCCGATTGCTCCACCTGCCGGAACACCGCGGTCGTCTGCTCCAGCGCGGACATCCTCGCCTCCGCGGCCGCGGCCGCGACGAAGGCCCGGCGCACGTCGAACGTCAGCCGGACCTGCTCAGCCGCCAGGCGTGCTGCCGCAGCCTCGAGCGATATCTCCGCCGCAGTGCGCCGCAGCCCACGCTTCCCGCCAATTTCCAGCGCCTGGCTCAACACGATTGAGGTTTCGTGGTAACCCGCCCCACCGCCCGACAGCTGCTCTCGTGTTGCCGACAGACCCGGGTTCGCGATCACACCCGCTGTTGTCAGTCTCCCGCGCGCCGCCGCCACTTCCGCGCGCGCTATGCGCAGTGACAGGTTGTTCCCCGCCATACGCGCCAGCGCCTCTTCAAGAGTGATCCTGCGTATCTGCACCGAATCCGGTAGCCCGCCGGCCTGCGCAGCAAGACCGTCGCCGGCCGCCGGTAGCAGGCCGCATAAAATGCAGGCAATGATGAAATATCCACCGTGTGGTCGCACGTTTGTCTCCCCTGTGCGCGAGAGTACCTCACGCATCGGTTGGATGTGTCGTTCGAAGACAGTCCCGCGCATCGACGCGAGTCTGCCCAACGTATATGGTTATGGTTTATGCGACGGAGGACACCCGGGTGACATGCGCGATCGCCCGATGGCGATCAGCGACTCACGGGTGTCAGATGACAGGCGGGGCTCGGGCGGGGTCGTCCGTGAGCGGTGGCCAGGGTCTGTGTTTCGAAAAAGACAGGAGCACCGGTGCAGCGTCCACGTGGAGAAGCGGAGCCTGCCGATTTAGCGTCGCGGCCGGCAATGCCGGGTGCGGGTGCACAACCCGAACATACACACACTCGGCATGAAGCATGGCGTGGTCGGACGCGGCGTGGTCTACCGTGGCATGATCCACGACATGCTCGGCGTCGCCCATGCCCGACAGCTTGTGCCTGCCCGATTCCTCGACGTGCTCGTGACCGTCCGCGTCGCCCACATGCTCTACGGCATGGAGCAACGGTACGCCCGAACCAGACAGGTTCAACGCAACCACCACGCACGCTATGAACGGGCGAAGCCTGAAACGGGACGAGAGGAATTGCATATCCACAACGATGTCCCCCCGGACCTTTTCTGTCAACGACGCACCGCCGGATCCACTGCCGCGAAGTGAAGAACAAGCGCCTTTCGCGGGGCGGGTTCGCGCAGAAGGATTCGGGTACCGATGCACCTGCGGCACAAACTGGTTCCAGGGGAACGACGCGGAAGGCCGTGGCGTTCGAGGAATGCCGGCTGATCGACGTGTCATCGTATGACAACATTTGATGTCTTCTGATGACACATGATATCATAAGACCACATGCGTGATCTTAATCTCGTTCTCGGTAGTCAGATGAAGGTTCGGCTGCTCCGCGCCCTGGCGCAGCTGCGTACCCCCGTCTCCGCGCGGCAGGCCGCCCGCCTGCGGAACTTCGACGGCTCGCAGAGGACATCGCGCTGAGTGCCAGATTCTCCAATGATCTCGGGGATCGCCTGTCCTTGCTGGTCAGATTCCATTCGTTCTGCGAAATCGTGTAACACTATAGAGACAAGAAATAGCTTGTCGTTTGTCGTTTGGACAACTATATATACTTTGTCATACGGATAATCTAAGACAAGGTATACATTGATGACGCCTACCGGAAAACGACGAATCCGGCAACTCAGTCGCAACCAGCTCGATCGCCGATTCGATGAAATACGTCGCGCAGCCGACGATCTGCGTCCGCCAGTCAAAGGGTGGGTCGCCGCGATACGCACCTCTCTTGGCATGTCTCAGGCTGATCTGGCCGACCGTTTGGGACTTAGCAAACAGGCCATTGCGCAACTCGAGCAACGGGAGCTCGACGGTTCTGTCACGCTTCGCTCTTTGCGACGGGTCGCTGAGGCGTTAGGAGCTCGAGTCGAGTACGTCCTGATACCTGACCGACCGGCCTCGGCGGTACTGGAGGAACGGGCGCACAGGATCGCTCGCCAGATGGTCACGTCGGTCCAGCACTCAATGCGGCTCGAGGACCAGACAACCGACTCCGACGTGGAGCAGCGAGTGAAGGAGATTATGCAGGATCTCCTGGCATCGCCCGACCGGCTTTGGTCGCTACCGGATGCATGATAGCCAGCCAGACGGAGCCACGCCGCTCGATGCTGATGAGATCGAGGGCCTGCTGCCGGGTCACATTGCCACTCGAGCCGAATTGGACGAGTTGGAAGAAGCGAACATCACTTCGGGGCTGGAGTGGGCGATGCGCACGGCGGTCATGAGCGCCCGCAGGAGTGATGTGCTTTCAGAACAATTTATCTTCGCCCTGCATAAGCGAATGTTTGGCGAAGTCTGGGAATGGGCAGGACAGATACGGCGATCGAATAAGAACATCGGCGTCGACAAGCACTCCATCCGGGTTCAGCTGAAGGCGCTCATAGAGGATACTCGATACTGGCGGGACCACACTGTATACAGCACCGATGAGATCGCCGTCAGATTTCACCACCGACTGGTAGCCATCCACCCTTTCCCCAACGGGAACGGGCGTCATGCGCGACTCACGTCGGACATCATCGCGCTGCAGGCTGGTAGGAATCCATTCTCGTGGGGCGGCGGGCGCCCAATCAGTACGTCCGAGCTGCGATCTGCATATATTGCTGCGCTTCGGACCGCTGACGATGGCGAGATTACCCCGCTGTTAGAGTTCGCCCGTTCATGATCCGTCTCTTCAGGAGTTCCACATATGGATGGAATCGCGCGTACGGTCTGCCTGGCGGTCGGGGTTGCGACGGTCTCCCAACTCGCCGTGAGCAGCGCGTGCGCGCAGGAGCAGCGAGCGCAGGGCGAGAGGCGGGCTGCCGTACTGATCGCTTCCTTCGATGGTCTCGGTGTGGGCTTTTCCGGGCCGCAAGGTACAGCGCGCACCGTCAACCCGTCCGATAACAGCCTTGCCGTCGGCCCCGACCACATCGTGCAGACAGTCAATTCCCGCATGGCGGTCTTCACCAAAACGGGAAGCAAATATAAAGAATCGGGACGGGTGCTGTACGGTCCGGTCAATCACAACAATGTGTTCCGCGGATTCGGCGGTACGTGCGAAGCACGCAACAACGGGGATACGGTAGTCCGCTACGATCAGATTGCGAAGCGCTGGCTCATCGTGATGCCCATCTTCTCGCGCATCTCATATCGCGCCGATCAGCCAGGCCCGCAGACGCCGGCGGATGGTGCGCGTGCGAGTGTCATTGGTGTGCCGGGACAGCCGGGTAAGGCTGCTGTGCTGTATCAGCCGCCGATGCCGCCGCCCGACACAATACCGGCCGGCGGCAACCGCGGACGCGGCGCGGGCGGCGCAGGACGCGCGGGGCAGCCGCAGGAATCGCAGGGAGTTTATTCGATGTGCTACGCCATCAGCACGTCGCCCGATCCGCTCGGGTCCTATTATCGATACGAGTTCCTCCGATACTACTTCCCGGACTATCCGCGTCCTGCGATCTGGAACGATGGGTATTACAATCCGTCGAGCACGAGCGACAACCGCATCTCTCCGACCGTTGCAACGGAAAAGCATGCGTGCGTGGTGGAACGCACGAAGATGCTCAAGGGCGAGCCCGCCGCGGAGCTCTGCGTGATTCTTCACAACGCGGGTTTTCTGAACAACGCTGACATTGACGGTACTCGTTTGCCACCGAACGGCACGCCGAACATCATGATGGCCGCAGGTGGTCGTCAGCTCGACAGCATCTTCACGGACAGCATCATCAATATCTGGCAGTTCAAGGTCGACTGGAAGAATCCGTCTGCCACGCGGATCACAGGCCCGACGCCGATTGCCGTCGCGCCCTACCGATATCTCTGCAACGGCCAGTTGACGAATTGCGTGACGCAGCCGGACACGGAACGAGGTCTTGATTCGCAAGGTGACAAGATCATGTCGCGGCTCGTTTATCGACGCATTGGGAATACCGGCCGCATGGTTGCGGTGCATTCCGTCGCCACATCGACGAGTCATGGAGGTGTCCGCTGGTATGAGTTCCGCGTGAACGGTGCGAGCGCCGCGCCCGCGCTGTATCAGCAGGGCACATACATGGCGGACAGTCAGTACCGATGGATGGCGAGTCCTGCAATCGACAAGTTCGGCAACATCGGGATCGGCTACTCATTCGGTGGCAGACCGCATTACGCGGGTCAGCGCTTCACAGGACGGCTGCCGGGTGATCCGCTCGGATTCATGACGCTGCAGGAAGCGATTCTCGTCGAAGGCGAAGCCGCACAGACGAATACGCTTCGCTGGGAGGATTACACTACGACGGCGATCGATCCGTCGGATGACTGCACGGTGTGGTATGTCGGCGACTATGTGAAGACCGGTGCTGTATCCTATTCGACGAAGATCGGCGCATTCCGAATGCCGGGATGCTGAGGTGACCGAACCCTCACGGGAGCGGCAGCCCCGTAACCAGCCGCATCGTATCCCTCGCGATCAGCACTTCCTCATTGGTCGGAATCACCCACGCCGCCATGCGGCTTCCATCCGTCGAAATCCGCCCTGCTGTCCCGCGTGGCAACGCTGTATTGGCGGCGGCATCCATCTCCAGGCCCGCCCATTCCATTCCCTGCAATGCGAGCGCCCGTATCTCGTGTGAGTTTTCGCCGATTCCTCCCGTCAGGATCACGGCATCTGCCCCGCCCATCGCGGCCAGATATGAACCGACATACTTCTTCACACGATATGCGAACATCTCGATGGCGAGGCGTGCGCGGCGGTCATCACTCTCGGCGGCTTCCGCAAGCAGCTCTCGCATGTCATTGGTGATGCCACTGATACCCAGTAGACCCGACTGCTTGTTGAGCAGGGTCTGCACCGCTGTCTCGGACAGGCCCTCTTTCATGGCGATGTAGTCCGGGATCGCGGGATCGAGGTCCCCGCTCCGTGTGCCCATCACGAGGCCCTCCAGAGGTGTAAACCCCATGGACGTGTCGATCGAATGACCGCCCCGGATTGCACACGCACTGGCACCGTTTCCCAGATGCAGCGAAATCACATTCGTCTGCTCGTGCGTCAGGCCAGTGATCTGCCTGTATTTGTATGCGACGTATCGATGGCTCGTGCCATGGAAGCCGTATCGGCGAATCCGGTATCGACGATAGAGACCGTACGGGATCGCGTACAGGAACGCGCGCTCGGGAAGCGAGTGATGGAATGCGGTGTCGAATACTGCTGCCTGCGGAACCGCACCAAGCAGTGAACGCACTGCTTCGACCCCCCGTACGTTCGCCGGATTGTGCAGTGGCGCCAGATCGATCGCGTCTTCGATCCGTCGCAGGACTTCGTCGTCAATTAGCACGGATGCGTGGAAATGCTCACCTCCGTGCACGACACGATGGCCGACTGCATCGATGTCCTGCAGCGTCTCGATTCCCGAGCCCTCCGACGCAACCAGCCACTGCAGCAGCCAGTCCACCGCCGCGCGCAGGTCGCGAAGCTGCGCCGTTGTCGTGCGTCTGGGCAGCTGTCCGATGCGCGTCGTGATCACTGCTTCACCGCCGACCCGCTCCATCACCCCGTCCGCCAGGCGCTCGTCGCCATCCGTGCGCACGGCTTCGCCATCCGTCCGGATCAACTGAAACTTAAGGCTGGCACTGCCAGCATTCAGAACGAGAACATTCACTCTTCCGTGCCTCTCATCCGTTCCATGCACTCGACAATCGCGTGAAATCACAATACGCATGCACCCGCATGTGTGGAAGGTCCGTGACTCCTCGGCTTGTCGGCTCGCGGGATCCTCGGTAAACTTCTGTGTGACGCAGAAGAAGCAGATCCTCCAGTCGATCACGACGGACCGTCCGATTGACGGAGGCCGTGAGATCACGCTCACCTTCCGCGTCAATGACGGTGCTCCGGTGCCGGCCGTGTTCCTGCTGCCGGCACGGCCCACGGCGATCCCTGCAGCCGTTCTCCTTCACGGCTACGGGTCGCACAAGGAAGTGATGGCGGAGGCGTTCGGTCGGGCTTTGTTCGACCGCGGCATCGCCAGTCTCGCCATCGACCTACCGCTGCACGGTGCTCGCTCCAACGGGGTGCAACGACCCGCGGCAGGCAATCCCATGGCAATGCTGCAACTCACGCGAACCGCAGTCGAAGATGCACGCACCGCGCTCCACTACCTCGCGGCTCGCCCCGAGCTCGATCGTGGCCGCATCGCCGTCGCCGGCTACTCACTCGGCTCGTTTCTCGCCTTGCGTGCCGCAGCAGATCAGCCACTCATTACCGCCGTCATTCTCGCAGCGGGCGGTGATCTGCCGTTGGATACACCTTATGCAGCGTTCGCCCGCATGGCCGCTGATCCCGTGCGCGGTGTGGCAATGCTGCACGGCCGGCCGCTGTTGATGTTGAATGGAAGGTCCGACCCGACGATCGGCGCAGCGGACGCGCAGAGGCTGTACGATGCCGCACCGCATCCGAAGCAGATAATCTGGTACGACGCAGGCCATGTTCTTCCGCGTCAGGCGGGCACGGATGCCGCCGCATGGCTGGGCGAGAGGCTTACGCCGCGCTGAAGCGACTGGACCTGGACCCACACAACCGTCATTGTTTCAGTCACATTTCCAGAGAGACTGTATCATGGGTGTCCGTCCGGCATATCTCACATTCGACCTGGAACCGGACTGCCTCCCCTACCTTCGCGGCAACCGGGGAATGCACGAAGGCTTTCCGCTCCTGATGGCTCTCCTCGCAGAGGAAGGCGTCCGTGCAACCTTTTTCACCACGGGCGAGACCGCCGAACGCTTCCCCGATTCTGTCCGTTCGCTCGTGGATGCGGACCACGAACTGGGCTGTCACGGCATGACGCACGGCCGCTTCACGACAATGACCCGTACCCAGGCCGCCACCGAGATACGGGACGCTTCCGCCATCCTCCGCCGCTTCGCCGAAGTCACATCATTCCGCGCCCCCTACCTCTCCTATCCCGGAGAGCACCTCGACCTGCTGCGCGACGCAGGCTACCACATGGACTCGTCGCAGGCCAGATACAAGATGTGGAGGGAGCGGGGCGCGAGTGCCGCCATTGACGGGTTGACCCGCATGCCCGCGTCCGTACCGCCATCACTGCTGCGGCTGCGCCAACCATTCTGGGCTCCGTTTCTCCGCCACGCTACTGCACCTCTGGTCCTGTTCGCGCACCCGTGGGAGTTCGTCGACATGACGAACGCGCCGATTCCCTGGGACTGCCGTTTCAATACCGGCACTACAGCGCTCGTCAGGCTGCGCGAGGTCATCCGGTACATCAAGGCGACGGGTTCATCGTTCGCCCTCATGCGCGACGCGTCGGCGCTCCAGGAAACCACGTCATGAGACAGCTCCGGCGCTGGGGATGGGTCGCATCTCTGTTGATCGCCACCGCAGCGCTCTGGTGGTCATTGCGCGGAATCGATGGTGCCGCAGCGGTCGATGCGCTGACGAATGCGCAACCGATCTGGATCATCGCTGCCTTCGTCACCAACCTTCTCATCCTCGTTTTCTGGGCCGGCATGTGGCGCGCTTTCCTGCCCGCTACCGAACCCGTCCGCCGACGCATCCTCATTGAAGTCGTCGCACTCACGTCAATGTCAATGAACGTCATTCCATGGCTCATCGGCCAGGCCTCAGGTGTCGTTCTTCTGACTCGCATCGCGCGTCTGCGGCCACAGGTCGCGATGAGTGTGGTAGCGACGGAGACCGTCGCCGAAGCGATCCTCAAGATCGCGATCCTGCTGATGGCAATCGCGGTTGCACCTCTGCCCGCGGCATTCAGAACGGCAGGCGTGACTGCGGGCATTACAGCGGGTGTCATCGCCCTTCTGCTATTCGCTGTCGCGCGGCTGCGCCACCGTTTCACGCGCGACTTGCAGGCGCTGCGCAGTCTGAGACGGTTTCTGCCCGGACTCATTTTCCTCCTCGCATGCAAGCTGGCGGAAGCGGCTGCAATCGTCCTTACGCAGCGCGCGTTCGGTGTCCAACTGCCCATCGAGTCCGTTGTGCTCATCGTGGCAGCGATCCAGTTGGCCACGATGGTCAGTGTCACGCCGGGGAACGTGGGCGTGTACGAGGCCGCGACCATGGCAGTGTATCACCAGCTCGGTGTCGATCCTGCCATCGCATTTCCGATCGCGGTCACACACCATACCCTCCTGCTGCTGGCCCTCGTCGGCCCGGGCTACTTGATGCTGATTGCACGCGCTGCGGTGCGCACCCACGCCGGCAAAGTCGCGCACGCGGTCATCATATGGGCGTACCTGGTCCTGTTCAGCATACTGCTCGGCGTGTTTGCGCTGCTCAGGAACTTCGACCGGCGCGGCAGCGGCAGGCACTGGCGTGGCATGCGAGACGATACCGCCTGAAACGACCTACCGCCCGGCCCGCCGGATCCAGAACGAATAGGTGTGTTCGCGCTCCGCGAACGGTGTGGGGACGACTATCTGGTGCGCGTCCAGCGGAGCAAAACGCAGCGCGTCAAAGCCGTCCTGTGCGGATCCCATGGCGCGCGCGCCGGCGACGTGCGGTGTCGTCGTCAGCAGCTCGTTGACGCCCAGCACCAGGTGACCCCCGGGTCGCAGGGCCGCGAGGCACGCATCCAGTGCTGCGTCGAGCGCGCTGATGCTGTTGACGCCCCAGCCGATGACGCCGTTCATGATGATCGCATCGAGGCTCCCGTTCCTGACGTGCGCACCAAGCGCCTCGATACGATCCACGATGTGGTCCTTCGATCCGTGTTTCGCCATGCGCGGGTCGGCGTCAATCGTTCTGAATGCGCCCCGCCGGAAGCGTCGCTCATAGCGACGTGTGTAGAAGCGCGTGCCGACGAACAGGACCCGCCGGAATTCGTGCGTTGCGTAGTACGGCAGTATGATGTCCCGAAGCAGGCGCCGGTCGGGCGGTGTGTAGGCGCCGATCCACCACGCGATCTGCAGTGCGGGCCTCTTCATGGCGACACCTCGAGTATCACAAATGGATGCGGTACCGATCGCACGCGATAGTGCTTCCAAAGTGTCGCCAGGAACCCGGCCGGGAAGTTCATCTCACCGTAGAACTGCGTCACACCTTCCGACGTGTGCATATCGATCGCCCTTCGTACGGTCGCGGCATCGCTGCCCGACCAGTCCATCAGGACGACCGCGCCATAGTAGCCGCTGCTGAGCCTCCGATCGAATTCTACGGCAATCTCAGAATCGCGCTGCGCAAGCAGGCGCAGACTGAACGGATCGGAAACCTCGGGCGTCTGGCCGAGCAGGATCGGCACCAACGGGTTCTCCGACATGATTGGCCGCTCCGCCGTCTTGCCCAGCATCGCTCGCATTTCTGTGAAGCCCGAGCGTGTCGGGCGCCCGCTGTGGCGGAAAAAATTTGCGACGGAGGGCACACCGGGAACGCATGTGACCAGAACTGCGATCGCGAATACAACCAGTGCTGCATGCGCGCGGCGGGGTGGATGCGACGTGACCTCGAGACCGATCATGATGACACTTGCCGCGAGCAGGTCGATCAGGTGATTGCTGTCCGTGCCAGGCGACCCGAAAATGACAACGGCCTCGATGATCGTTACACCAAGCCACACGGTCAACAGGTCATGACCGGATCGCTGCACACGGCGGATGGCCAGCACGATCCCGCACGTCGCCATCGCGAGCAGAAATGGATCACGCGCGGCAGCGCGCAGCATCCACCAGGGCGCGCGCGCCAGGTATCCCGCCGATCCACCGCCGTCCGCGACCGCACGGAATGTTGTCATCATCATTCCGTGACTCGCCAGCTGCGTGGCCGCCACGGCCGCGGCGGCACCCGCGAACATGGCTGCGCCGAATGCCAGCGCAGGACCATACCTGCGTTGCATGGCCAGCCACGCGACCACTGCTGCCGCACCGGAGACGGCGGTGACCTTCACCGCAAAGGCGAGCGTGAACAGGAGCACTACGATGATGAACGTCATCATCTGGAGTCGGTTGCGCGCTCCCGGGCGGAGTGCGAGTGCGAATGACAGACCCCAGACTGTAAGCGCCGTCGCCATCAGATCGCCCTTCACAGCGATGCCCAGCAGCTGCACGGTGATGCTCGCCAGCATCAGTCCAGCAATCGCCGTCGACTCACTCTCACCTGCACCCTTGCGACGGACCACCCATGCAATGCCGGTGAGCAGCGCGACCAGTGACGCGATCGTCAGCGCCACGCCTGCCGTGAGAATCGGTAATCCCGCGCGCACCAGCGATCCGAGCATGACGAAGAACAGCGGCATGTACCGCGTGCCACCGAATCCGTCCTCGCCGAAGAGCGGCCGGTACAGAACCCCGCGTGACCAGTCGTGCGCGAGTGCCATCCAGACGCCGCTGGTCGCGTCATACGGAAGACCGTCCAGCCAGTACCACACGATCGTGGCGCCACCAGTGAGTACGGCGCAAAGACCAGCAAGATAGAGGGCGCGCCGCGCCGCTGGTCGTTGACCCTCGCCGCTGCCTGTCGCCATCTTGTCGAATGATCCTCGACTCGACGTCCCCCGTGCTCTTTTCAGGCAGACCTCATTGATTCCGCGCTCCCAGCTGGATATCGGATGGGCCGACCTGGCCTATGGTGCTGTACAGACCGCCCTGCAACATGACCACGATGCCGACCTCACCGCGCCATGGCCGCCTGCTGCGCTCTCGATGCTCTGCCTCTCCGTGCGCACCGGCTTCGACCTGCTGCTTCGTGCGCTCGCGCTACCGGCTGGCAGTGAAGTGCTGATGAGCGCTGTCACGATCGCGGACATGGGCCGTATCGTGCGCGCGCACGGGCTCGTTCCCGTTCCCGTGGATATCGATCCTGACACACTTGCCCCGGATGCGCAATCGCTCGGGGCCGCCTGCTCCGCCGCTTCACGCGTTCTCGTTCTGGCTCATCTCTTTGGCGCCGAATGTGACTTCGCGGACGCAATCGAGTTCGCACGCGCGAACTGTCTCTTCGTCATCGAAGACTGCGCGCAGTCCTATGACGGGGGCGACTTCGCCGGGAATGACGCGAGCGCCGCCCGCCTGTTCAGCTTCGGCCCGATCAAGACGCAGACCGCGCTCGGCGGCGCTAACCTCGAATGTCGACACGCTGACAAGCTCGCGAGCGTCCAATCCATCT
>JBBSJG010000020.1:0-25289 GCA_038257485.1 Longimicrobiales bacterium
AGTACGGCAGGAAATGGAATCCAGTCATGTAACAGCGTTGAACCCCGAGCAGCGCGCGGCGGTCGAGCATTTCGAGGGACCGATCCTCGTGCTGGCGGGGGGCGGCTCCGGGAAGACGCGCGTCCTGACAACGCGCATCGCCCGCCTGATCCACGAGCACGGCGTAGACCCCTCATCGATCCTTGCGGTCACATTCACGAACAAGGCAGCAGGCGAGATGCGGGAGCGCGTCCGGCGAGTCCTCGGTCGCGACCCGGCCGGCATGTGGATGGGTACGTTCCATTCGCTCGGCGCGCGGCTGCTGCGTCGTCACGCGAATGCGCTCGGCTGGTCGCCCAACTTCACCATCAATGACAGCGACCAGACACTGCGCGAGATCAAACGCACGCTGGGTCGTCTCAACATCGATGCGAAGAAGTGGCATCCGCAGGCAGTGGCGTCCGCAATCTCGGCTGCCAAGAACCAGTTGATCGGGCCAACGGAATACGCTGCCTTGGCGGCGGATGCATTCTCGCGCGTAGTGGCGGACGTGTATCCCCGCTATCTGGACTCACTGCGTGAGCAGAACGCGTTCGACTTCGATGACCTGCTCATCCGGCCGGTCGAGCTGTTTCGCACGCATGAGGCGATCCTCGACGGCTATCGCAACCGCTTCCATTTCATCCTGGTCGACGAGTATCAGGACACGAACCGCGCTCAGTACGTATGGCTGCACCTGCTCGCGAGTGCGCATGGAAATCTCATGGTGGTCGGTGATGACGACCAGTCGATCTACGGCTGGCGTGGTGCGGACATCAAGAACATCCTGGACTTCGAGAAGGACTTCCCGGACACGACGATCGTCCGGCTGGAGCAGAACTACCGCTCGACGGGGCGCATTCTCGATGCCGCGAATGCAGTGATCTCGCAGAACCGTCAGCGGAAGGGCAAGACACTGCGCACCGACGCGGGACCGGGTGACCGCCTGATCGAGGTCGAGGCGGTCGACGAGCGCGATGAAGCCGACTGGGTGGGTGGCGAGATCCAGACCCGCATGGGCGCGGAACCCGATCTCACGCCGCGTGACTTCACGGTGCTGTATCGAACGAACTCGCAGTCGCGCGCGCTCGAAGAGTCGTTCCTCCGTCGCAACCTGCCGTATCAGATCATCGGTGGCACACGGTTCTACGAACGCCGCGAGATCATGGACGTACTCGCGTACCTGCGCCTCATCTCGAACCCGCGGGACGCCGGTGCATTCGACCGCATCGTCAACTACCCGCGGCGTGGCATCGGCGACACGACAAAGGCGCATGTACTGGAGTATGCGACGGCGCACGGGCTGTCCCCGCTGGAAGCGTCGATCCGGGCGGAGGAGATCGAACTGGTGCGTGGCGGCGCGAGCGGATCGTTGCGCGCATTCGGTGCGATGATCCAGAAGTTCACAGCGCTCGCGCAGCACGTCGGCGTGGGTGAACTGACGAGCAAGCTGGTCGAGGAGATCAAGATCCTCGACGCACTTCGCGACGAGGGCCCCGAGGGCGACGAGCGGATGGAGAACGTGCGCGAACTCGTGTCCAGCACGCATGACTACGAGGCGCGCGGCCGGGACGCGGATGATGTCGAGGTCGAGGACGCGGTGGGTACATCGCTCGACATGTTCCTGCAGAAGGTATCGCTGCTCACGGACGTCGACCGCCACGACCCTGCGGTTCAGGCCGTCACACTGATGACGCTGCACAATGCGAAGGGACTCGAGTTCCCGTTCGTGTTCATCACCGGCCTCGAGGACGGGCTGTTCCCGCTTGGCCGCGCATTCGATGATCCCGCAACGCTCGAAGAGGAGCGGCGGCTGTTCTACGTCGGCATCACGCGGGGCGAGCGGCGGGTCTACCTGACGTGGGCACGGACGCGTCGGCGGATGGGCGAGATGATGGTGTCCAAGAAGTCGAGCTTCGTCGATGCCATCCCGGAAGACCTCATCGAGCAGCGTTCGACACCGGCAGTGGTTCGCAACCGCCGCGACTATGGCGGTGGCTGGCGCAGTGGCGGCGGGTCGTCGTATGGTGGCGGATCGTCGAACTACGGCACGGGCGGCGGCGCGAGGGCGCCGCGTCGTCAGCCGAAGTTCGAGGGCAGCGGCGATGGTGTGTATATCGACTACAGCGACTCGCAGGATGCACCGCGTTTCGTGAAGGGCGAACGCGTGCGTCATGCGCAGTTCGGCGGTGGCACGATCCAGGAGCTGAGCGGATTCGGCAATGACCTCAAGGCAGTCATCGATTTCGATGTGAGTGGACGTAAGAAGGTGGTACTGCGCTACGCGAACCTGCAGAAGGAGCTGTAGTGATCGATCGCGCCATGGTTCGCCATCTCGCGGACGCCGCGCGCATCGATCTCGCGGTAGAGGAAGTGGATCGCATCGCGGACCAGCTGACGGACATCCTCGACGAACTCGGTGTTGTGCGCGCACTCGGGGAGGCTGACGGTGCAGCAACCGTGGACACAGTGCGATCCGATACCATGCATGAGGTGGAGCCGCCCATGCAGCCGCTGCGTGCCGATGTCCCCGGTGCCGATGCGCTCATCGGAACGGCGGCGAGGTTCGCCCCCGAGGTGCGCGACGGGTTCTTCACGGTGCCGCTGCTCCCGTCGCATGGAGGCGACCCCGCATGAGCGCGCGCCTCGCCCGTCTCGCTGCCCGTGTCGCGTCCGGTGAGATCACGGCAGAGAAGCGGATCCGCGGAACGTTCGACCGGCTGATGACGGGGGAGTCCGGGCCGGACCGCGTGAATGCCTTCATCTCGTTCGACTACGACACAACGGTTGCACAGGCGAAGCGGGTCGACGCCGATCCGTCACTCCGAACCGGTGTGCTCGCGGGCGTTCCGATCGCGGTGAAGGACAACATCTGCACGATCGATTCGCCGACGACGTGCGCGGCGAGGATTATGGCGAACTATCGCAGTCCGTATGACGCAACAGTGGTCCGGCGTCTGCGCGCCGCGGGCGCAGTGATCATGGGGAAGACCAACATGGACGAGTTCGCGCTCGGCTCGTCCACAGAGCACAGCGCGTTCGGCGCGACGCGCAACCCGCGCAACCTGGAGCATGTGCCGGGCGGATCCTCGGGCGGGTCGGCGGCAGCAGTTGCGGCGGGTTTTGCAGAAGCTTCGCTCGGCACGGAGACATCGGGGTCCGTGCGGCAGCCCGCGTCGTTCTGTGGTGTGGTCGGCGTACGCCCGACATACGGCCGCGTGAGTCGCTACGGCGTGATTGCATTCGCATCGACACTCGACCAGGTCGGACCGATGGCGCAGAACGTCGAGGATGCCGCATTGATGCTGCAGGTGATTGCCGGACCCGACGCGTACGACGCGACAACTGTGGACATGGAAGTGCCCGACTTCTGCGCGCACATCGGTGACGGCCTCAGCGGCCTCGTTGTCGGAATCCCGCGCGAGTACCAGCCGGAAGGAATGGATCCCGCCGTCGCCCGCTCGTTTGCGGAGGCGATCGGTGTCATGCGCGCGAGGGGTGCAACCATCCGCGACGTGTCGCTGCCCCATACGGACCTCGCGTTGCCGACGTATCACGCCATTGCATCCACGGAGCTGTCCAGCAACCTCGCCCGTTTCGATGGCGTCCGGTTCGGCGCGCGCGTCGATGCGGCGACGCCGTCGGGCATGCAGGCACTCACACGCGGACGCGGGTTCGGCGCCGAGACGAAGCGTCGCATCCTGATGGGGACGTATATCCTCTCGCATGACCCGGCACTGCTCGCGGGGGCTGCACGCGGGAGGGCACTGGTCACGCAGGACTTCCTCGACGTTTTCGCAGCGGGCATCGATGTGCTGTTCACGCCGACCACGCACGCGCCCGCGTTCAAACTGGGAGCGCAGCTCGAGCCATACGAGATGTACATGTCGGATGTTCTTACGGTGAGTGCCGCACTGGCGGGGATTCCCGCGATATCCATCCCGATCGGCGCGTCGCACGGTCTGCCGATCGGCGGCCAGTTCATGGCAGCGAAGTGGGCGGAGCCGCTGATGTTCCGCGCCGCTGCGGGATTGGAGAGTGCACTGCTGTGAGCGCAGGCGACGGCTTGACTCTCGACTGGGAGCCCGTGATCGGACTGGAGATCCATGTTCAGCTCGATACGGCCACGAAGTTGTTCTGCGGCGATGCCGTCGTGCACGCGGGCGCGCCCAATACCGTGGTTTGCCCGGTCTGCCTCGGCCTGCCCGGCGCGCTGCCATCGCTCAACGAGCGTGCGGTCGAGCTCGGTGTTCGTGCCGCGGCGCTGCTCGCGTGCGAGTTGCGCCACGTCAGCCGGTTCGTGCGCAAGAGCTACTTCTACCCGGACCTTCCAAAGGGATATCAGATCACGCAGCTGGACGCACCGCTCGCAGTGAATGGCAGTGTCATTCTGTCAGGTACGGGGGACGCTGTAGGGATCGCCCGCGTTCACCTGGAAGAGGATGCGGGCAAGCTGCTTCATGACCGTGTGCCCGGCCGCACGGCCATCGACCTCAACCGCTGCGGTATTCCGCTGCTCGAGATCGTCACCGACCCGGATATGAATTCCGCTGCCGACGCGGTTGCGCTCGCCCGCCAGCTCCGTCAACTCCTGCGCTATGGCGGCATCAGCGACTGCGACATGGAGCTCGGCAGCCTGCGCGTGGATGCCAATGTGTCGATCCGCGCTGCGGGATCGAACGACAGGACGTCGAGCCGTACCGAGATCAAGAATCTGAACTCGTTCTCGCAGCTGGAACGCGCGATCGACGCGGAAGTCGTGCGCCAGATCGCGTGCGTTGCGGCCGGCACACCCGTGGCGAGTCAGACGCTGTCATGGGATGCGGTTGCACACACCCTTCGCGTTCTGCGGACCAAGGAGCAGCGCGAGGAGTATCGCTACTTCGATGAACCCGACCTGCCGCCGCTGGTACTCACGCCGGAACTTGTCACGCGCGCCTTGATGGACCTGCCGGAATCCCCTGTAGAGCGCGCGTCCCGCTTCGTGACGCTCGGACTGCCGGACAGCAGCGCCCGTGCGCTGGCCGCGACACGTACGCTCGCCGATTACTTCGAGGCCGTCGTCGCGCATGGCGCCACGCCGCGCGGCGCGTCCGCGTGGGTGCTGACGCATGCACTCGCGTGGTGCAATACGCACGGCTGTGGAATTTCGGCGTACCCGCTGGCGCCGTCGATGCTTGCCGATGTCATCGCCAGGGCGGAGCAGGGCACACTGACGCGCGATGGCGCACGCCTGGTCGTACACGCACTTGAATCGGATGCCAGCGCGGGCACGGACCCTGCCGTGACGATGGAGGTGACGGTGGATGGCATCATCGAGCGCCTCGGCGTTGCGGAGCATCCGGATGAAAGCGCAATCAGTGACCACATCGACCGCATGCTGGCGGATGAGCATGCGCTGGTCGCCCGGTATCGCGCGGGCGAAGCCAACCTGTTCGGCTATCTCATGGGGCGGTTGATGAAAGAGGCGGGTGCAGGGGCAGATCCGCGCAGCGCATCCGAGCGGCTGCGCGAACGGTTGAACAATACAGAGGAACGTTGATTGTCGCCGAGGTCGCGCTGTTCTGGTTCGTTCTGCTGGGGTCCAAGCTGCTGCTTGGCCTGGTCGTGATCTATCAGCTTCTGCCGAAGGATCGGCAGTGTGCCGTGTGCAACGCCGAACTGCTGCCGCTCATGTCGCCGACGCTGGTCGCGCGGATGCTGCGCGTTGCGCGCGTGCAGCGCTACTGGTGCATGGAGTGCGACCGGCAGTCACTGGGTCGGCCGCAGCCCCTACGCCGACGTGCGGACAGTGGTGCGTTGCGCCCAGTAACCCAGGTCCGTCTGCGGTAGCGGGAAGAAGTCTTCCGCGAGGTCGTCCAGACGCTGGACGCGCTCAACGGCGCCATCCTTCACAGCCATCTTCCGCACTTTTTTCGCCAGCTGAAGATTGAAATCGCCGACCGGATCGAGTGTAGCAGGAATGGAATCGCGACCGCGCAGCAGGTAATCGACGACATAGTCGAAACCGCGCGACGTATAGGACTCGATGGTGGCGGGCGACAACTCGAAGCGGGACTTCTGCAGCATACGATCGAAGATCGTCTTCCACCGGTCATTGTCCTGGGCGCGAATCATTCCTCGGAAGATCCGTCGATTGGTCCCGAACGAGAAGATCGTCCCGCTCAGTACGCTGTCGAAGAGCTGATCAGCCTCGGAGTGGTCATAGTCGATGACGATCTCGCGCGCCATGGACCCGTAGGGCTCGCCGAGCTGCATGTCCATGCGGTGCTCCCAGTAGCCGTGCCCGAGACCCTGCGTGGTTGGCGTGAGCAGCAGCTGTCGTGGCACGAAGAAGTTGTGCGCGATGGTATCTGCGGCGAGGTGGCTGAGATAGCCATAGCCGACCGCACGCATCTTGTCGTTCTTCGCTGCAGCCAGAATCTCCTCGCCCACATGCCAGAAGTGACAGTGCCGGCCCGCGGGCACGTACTTCTTTGCAAACGAGATATCGGCTGCGATCGAGCCGTAGAGGAAGCTGCGCGGATGTGCGCGCAGGAGCGCCGCGATCGACGGCGGCACCAGGTACAGCATGTCGAGGAGCTGCTGTCCGAGATAGATGTGCGTCGCCGGCCCGAATGCGTACGCCTCCGCAGGGTGCAGCGCCAAAAGCGCCAGCACACCCAGGAGGAGTGAACCGATCCGCAGTGCGCTGTTACGCAACGCGGTCAGACCAGCCGCTTCGCCGCGCGGCGCATCGCCCGCTGCGCCTCTTTCACGCTGTCCCTCGCAGACGCCTCGATCTCACGCTTCGCTTCGCGCACGATCTTCGCCGCGTCATCACTCAGATGACTCGCGATGCGGCCACCGCTGCGACGCACGATTTTGCCCGCGTCCGCTGCGTCCGAAAGCTTCTCCATCACTGTGTGGCGTGCGCGACGGTGCGCGCTATGCAGCGCCTTGCCCGCCTTCTTCTGCAGGGGCTTCATCCGCTTGATGATCTTCTCCCGGTCGAAATCGCCGCTCGAACGGAACAACAGGGCTGCGCCAATGCCGACAACGGCACCGATTGCCAGGGCCGTCAGAAATTCGTGGTCGTCACGCTGATTCGTATCGTTCATTGGATCCTCCAGTTTGATGTCCATGCCCCAGTGTTGGCGGAGTGGCAATATGCAGACCGTCCGCCGCTGGGGCCGTCAGTCGAGCAGGTCCACGCCGATGGTACGGCTGCCGAGCTTCGGGACCAGCCCGGTTCTCGCCCGCCGGAAGCGCGACCGGCGGAGCGCCTCCGCGACCCGCGCCGCCTCCACCACGCCGATCGAGCGGCCGAGCGAACCGACCTGCATGCGCCCCTCCAGAAGTTGCTGCAGCGACGCATCCAGCCGGTCGATCCCGCCGAGCGCAGCCGCGATGGCGTGCACCGCGTCGTCGCCCGTCCACCCGTCGGAGAGCTGCTGGACCTGCGTCGCATAGAGGTCGCCAAGCGGGAGCAGGTCGACGCGCGGCTGGAACTCGCCGACGAGCAATGCTGTCTTGTTGGCCGGATGTGCAGTCAGCGTGACCTCGCTGTCGGCGAACTCCGCAAGCGGAATTGCGGCGGCATCCGCGATCTGCCGGAACAGGATCCCCTCGGGTGAATCCATATCGAGCAGCACGACCGCGTTCGCACCCGTGACGCGCAGTGCTTCATGGACCACGCCGCCGATCACGCGCGTGATGCGCGCCATGCGGCTTGCGGACGCGTCGTTCAGCATTGCGTAAGCCTGCTGAGCTCCCGGACAACCAGCCCCGGGTCGTCGTCGCGGCCATGCCACGCGGGCTGCCTCGCGCTGTGGAGGCGAGACCGGGACAACGTCGCACGGATCACACACTCCGTATGCGACGGCGCCCGGGCGATGACGCCACCATCCGGCCCGACAATGACGGACCCGCCCGCGAATGTGACGGCACCCTCGACGCCGACGCGGTTCGCGAGCGCCACGTAGATGCCGAAGAGGTGCGCATACGTGCGGGCAATGCGTTCCCACCCGTCGACGGATGCGAAGTCGCCGTGCTCACCGCCGTCCCAGGCGCCGCGGCCGGGACCGGCGGCCAGGACGAGGAGCGCGTCAATGCCGGCGGCGGCGAGTGTGTAGACGAGACCGGGGTGCCAGAAGTCCTCGCACACGAGGATGCCGACGCGCCAGCCGGCGATTGTCACGGGTTCGAGCGCGCGCCCTCGCGCGAAGTAACGGGCCTCGTCGAACATCCCGTACGTGGGCAGGTAAATCTTCCGGTGCGTGTGGACGGCATGTCCGTTCTGGATGGCGACGGCGGCGTTGTAGATGGCGCCGCCCGGGCCGGCCTCGACGAGACCTGTGACAATCGTGCCGGGTGCATCTGCGAACGGGGCCAGACCTGTGGTAGCGCCGTCCAGCTGGATGGCGAGGTCCGCGGCATTGTCGCGGACGTCGTACCCGGTGATCGAGAGTTCGGGTGTCAGGAGAAGATCGGCGGCCTCGGCGCGCGCGACCTCCGCGATCGCCGTGGTGTTGTGCGCAAGGTCACCCAGGCGGGGAGCGTGCTGGAAGAGTGCGAGGCGCAGTTCGTCCATGGTGGTTCCTCGTGCGCGTCGCGGGATGCCGCGGGGCGCGGCAGAATCCGCATCATAGGGCGGAACTGTACGGCGGTCAACGGCGATTGTGCCCGGGTCGGCTATTCCGGGGAATGGGTGGTCCACCTATCGCGGCGCGGGTATGTTCCGTGCAACAAGCCCTGCCTTCTTACAGCCCAATGTCCGAACAGGGAGAACATGCCGAAATTCATCGTGCAGGGCGGACGTCCGCTCAATGGCCGGATCCGACCGGCGGGGAACAAGAACGCAGCGCTGCCGATCCTGGCAGCGACACTGCTGACCGAAGAAGAAGTCATCCTCGAGAACGTCCCGGAGATCAGGGACGTCAAGACGCTGATGGAGTTGCTGCGTGTGCTCGGCGCGGAGTGCGACTGGACTGCATCGAACACCGTGCGGGTGATGGCGAAGAACGTCGGGCTGACGGAACTGGACGCCGAGCAGGCAGGGAAGATCCGCGCCTCGATCCTGCTCGCGGGCCCGATGCTCGCGCGTGTCGGTCGCATGGTGCTGCCGCCACCGGGCGGGGACGTCATCGGCCGTCGCCGCGTCGATACGCATTTTCTCGCGCTGTCCCGTCTGGGCGCGACAATCGAGGAGGACCACGGCTACCATTTGGAGGCGAAGAACGGCCTCGTAGGCGCCGACATCTTCCTCGATGAGCCGAGTGTCACTGCGACCGAGAACGCGGCCATGGCCGCATGCATGGCGAAGGGTCACACGCGCATCCGGAACGCGGCAGCGGAACCGCATGTGCAGGATCTCTGCAACATGCTCAACACGCTGGGCGCAAAGATCAGCGGCATCGGGACCGGGACGCTCGAGTTCGAAGGTGTGGACAAACTGCACGGCGGACGCCATCGCATCGGCAGCGATCACATCGAGGTCGGCTCCTTCATCGGACTCGCCGCCGTCACGAATGGTGAGATCCTCATCGAGGATGCCGCGGTCGAACACCTCGATTCGGTGCTGCTCGGCTTTGGCCGCATGGGGATCCGATGCGAGATCCAGGGCAAGGACCTGTTCGTGCCCGGGAACCAGGAAAAAGTCGTTCACATGGACTTCGGCGGGCACGTCCCGAAGGTGGATGACGGGCCGTGGCCCGCGTTTCCTGCGGACCTCACGTCCATTGCACTCGTCGCGGCAACGCAGTGCACCGGTACGATCATGATCATGGAGAAGATGTTCGAGTCGCGCATGTTCTTCGCCGACAAAGTGATCGGTATGGGTGCCCGCATCGTGCTGTGCGATCCCCACCGCGCCGTGGTTGTCGGACCGTCACGGCTCCAGGGGTCGCATGTCGACAGCCCCGACATCCGCGCGGGTATGGCGCTGCTCATTGCAGCACTCGGCGCAAACGGTCAGAGCCATATCTACAACTCGGGACAGATCGAACGCGGCTATGAGAAGATCGACGTGCGCCTGCGCGCGCTCGGTGCACAGATCGAACGCGCGGACTCGCGCGGCGACGAATAGAGCAGAGGAGAAATCATGACGGATGAACGGAAGCGCACGGAACCGGCGGACTCGTTCCGCGAGGGTGTTCGTGCAGTTACAGGGATCCTCGGCGCACTGCGCGAAACCATCGAGGCGACGTTCGAGGATATGGCAGACAAGGGCGACATCTCGCAGGACAAGGCGAAGGAGGCTGCCAAAGACACGATGAACCGCGCACAGGATGCAATGGACAAGGTGCGCGACAGGCTCGACTTCGCCACTCGCCGTGAGATGGACGAGTTGCGCGCGGAAGTCGCGGAACTGCGGCGCCGTCTTGACGACCACCAGGGCGGCGGCGGCGCTCATGCGGGCGGCGCTGACGCTGGCGGTGCTGACGCTGGCGGCGCAGGCTCGCCGGGCACCGACCTGCCGCCACTCTAGACGACGCAGTGCACGCAGCCTCAACGGGTGTCGCTGCCCGCGCCGTTCGCGAAGTGGCGGTGCCGGACGGGTTGTACGTGCATCCCGAGTGGGCCGTTTCCTATCCCTGGCTGGCACAGGGCACCACCGGATCACGGGAAGGCTCAGCGGACATGGGGTGGTTCGGTACTGCACCTGTCGGCGAGATCCAGCGCGGGTGGCGATCGTTGCGGGACGCCTGCGCGTGCCGGACGTCCGTTCACGCGAAGCAGGTGCATGGCGCCGACGTGCAGTGGCACACCGCACTGCCTCCGGGCGCTGTCGTCGTTTTCGAAACGGACGGCCATGCTACCAGCACCGCAGGAATTCTCCTGACGGTTTCCGTTGCCGACTGTGTCCCGATCTTCCTGCTGGATGAGAACAGCCGCGCGATTGCAGTCCTGCACGCAGGCTGGCGGGGTGCAGCGGCCGGCATGCTGGAGGCAGGGATCGCAGCGATGCGGGCGCAGACGGGTGCCCCGCCGGATTTGTTGCGGGTCCATTTCGGGCCCGCGATCTGCGGTGCGTGCTACGAAGTCGGACCGGAAGTGCCGGAGGCGCTCGGGCTCGGGAATCCTGGTGGCCGGACGCAGCTGGACGTGAGGAACGTGCTGACTGCGCGCGCGATCGACGCAGGCGTGGACGTGCAGAACATCACGTGTTCAGCGTGGTGCACGCGCTGTGGCGACTCGCCATTCTTCTCACACCGCGCCGGTCAGCCGGAGCGTCAGATGGCCGTCGCCGGACTGCGCGCCTGACGTGCACCCCGGACTGTGCGCAGCATGCACACATGCGCGGGTCATCGAAAGCCGGCGTGGATCGACGTTCTGGATGTGCGGCCGCGCGAAGTTCGATCCGCGCTTTCGCAAATACCCGGGCCTGCCAGTGCTGCAGTGCATCGGTTTCGAGACGGGTACTCCCGCCCGCAATGACACGGAGGACGAATGACGCAACCGCTATACGTCGCGAAGAGTGAGATCATGAAGGCGAAGGAGTCGCGCGTGGCGAGGCTCGAGACGGGAGAGCACGTCGAGTTCGGCGTGCACGGCGCCATCAAGCAGATGTACAAGCTCACGCATCTCAAGGACCTGCCGCTTCCCGTCGATTACATCGCGGCAGCGACCGGCGCCTGAATGCTGGGGACCCTCAATGGCGCGCTGGAGGCGCGCGGGATCAATCTGGAGCCACACGCACTGACTGCTGCAGTCGAAGGGACACTCGAGATGCAGGACGGGATCGCCACGCTGACGCGCATCGACGTCCACTACACCATCAGTGCGCAGGCCGAACAGCGGGAAACGATCGACCGCGCGCTTGCGCGGCACGCGGACAAATGTCCGACTGCGCATGCGTTCAAGGGGAAGATCGATGTCGCATGGACGGCCCGCATCACTGACGAAGGCCCGGGCGGCGCGGTCGGCGGATAAGCCGTCGCAGGCATGGTATGCAGCCACTGAATCGAATTGGAGCAGGGATCACGATCATGAAGAACCGTAGTCTATCATTGGTGTCGTTTCTTGCGGTTGTGGGCGCAACCGCGTGCAGCTACTCGGGCGAGACCACAAATGGCGCGGCCGGGGCAACCCAGCCGCCCGCGCTGCCGGCCGGTTGCGTGCCGCTGGAGACGCGGGTCGCCAATGCGCCCGAACAGACGCCCGCCTTCGCGGGCCAGACCCGCACGTGTGGCGTCGACTCCAAGGTCGCTTTCACCGTGACCGTCGTCGCGTCCGGGTTGCAGCAGCCATGGGCGGTCGAACCGCTCCCGGGCGGTGACCTGCTGGTGACCGAGAAGGGCGGCAGCCTGCGGATCGTATCGGCCGCCGGTGTCGTGGGTGCGCCCATCGCAGGGTTGCCCGCAGTCGACGGACGCGGCCAGGGCGGTCTGCTCGACGTCGCACTCAGCCCGACCTTCGCAACGGACCGCACAATCTTCTGGAGCTTCACCGAGCCGCGCACCGGCGGCGGCAATGGCACGTCGGTCGCGCGAGGCATTCTGTCGGAGGATCGGCGCAGCCTGTCCGCTGTGCGCGTGATCCTGCAGGCCATGCCGTCGTATACGAATTCAATGCACTTCGGGTCGCGCCTCGCGTTCGGCTCCGACGGGAAGCTGTTCGTCACGACGGGTGAACGATCTGACCGTCAGACGCGTCCACAGGCGCAGCAGATGGACAGCCACCTGGGCAAAGTTCTGCGGATCAACACGGACGGTACGGTCCCGTCGGACAACCCGTTCGCGGGGCAGTCCAATGCAAAGCCGGAGATCTGGTCGCTGGGTCACCGCAACATCCAGGCTGCGACGGTGGACACGCAAGGCCGCCTGTGGATTATCGAACACGGTGCCAAGGGTGGCGACGAGCTGAACCTGATCGTGAAGGGCAGGAACTACGGCTGGCCAACGCAGGCATACGGCGAGGAATATTCGGGGTCGCCGATCGCGGGTTCGACAACGTCCGGTCAGGGATACGAGCAGCCGGTCTATTACTGGGACCCCGTGATCGCGCCGTCGGGTGCGGAATACTACACCGGCAATGCGTTTCCGCAGTGGAGGAACAGTGTGTTCGGGGGCGCGCTCAAGGAGAAGCGCCTGGTGCGTCTCGTGATCGGCGAGAACGGCCGCGTTACAGGTGAGGAGCACCTGTTGACGGACCGCGGCCAACGGATCCGGGATGTGAGGCAGGGCCCGGATGGCGCGCTGTACATCGTAACAGATGCAGAGAACGGCGAGCTGTGGCGGGTCGCGCCGTCGAAGTAGAGCATCGGGCGACGGCTAAATCACGAATCCATGGCTGGTTGCCAATAATGGGCACCGGTCCTATATTGATGTGTTAGCCGGCGGTAATGGCTGTCGGGGAAGAAGTGGGGGGTAGACCCCCACTTTTTTTATCTGGATAGGGGACCGTTGCATGAGCGAAGACAGTCTCGAGGGTGATCTGGAAGCGCAGATCGAGTCTCTCGGCTATGAGCTCGTCGAGCTGGAGCGTGTGGGTACGAAGGCCCGTCCGATCCTGCGGATCCGCGTGGACCGTGCAGGTACGACACCGGGCGACGGCGTCACGGTTGAGGAGTGCGGGAAGGTGAGCCGCGCGCTCGAGGCGTATCTCGACGTGGCGGAGGGTATTTCGGAGAAGTATCTGCTCGAGGTGTCGTCTCCCGGTGTGGAGCGGCCGATCCGCCGTCGAGCGGAGTTCGAGCGGTTTGTCGGCTGGCCGGTTGCAGTGAAGCTGCACCGGTCTTATGAGAACCGGGGGAAGCGTCTGGAAGGCGACCTGTGCGGGGTCAGCGGAGAAGGTTCGGAGGAAACGATCCGACTCAAGCTGGATGATGGAACGGAGATCGATGTGCCACGCGCGGAGATTGCGCGTGCAAACCTGGTTTTCCGCTGGGACAAAAAGGGCTGAGCCCGACCGAGACTTGGCCTGATACCGGCGACGGACAGCGAAGGCGATAATGGGAAACGCAACACTGATTTTGGCAGCATTTCGCGAGATGATCGCGAACAAGAATCTGTCCCGTGACGATCTGCACGATCTGATCAAGGACGGCATCATGGCGGCGCTCGCGCGTCGGTTCGGTCCCACGGTCGAAGCGGAAATCCGCATCGACGAGGAGGCTGGCGAGATGGTGATCACGGTGCTCAAGGAAGTCGTGGAGACCGTGGAGGATCCAGCGCGCGAAACATCGCTGGAAGAGGCGCACTGGGAGGATCCGGACTTCGAGGTTGGGGACGTGCTCGAGATTCCGGTGGACTTCACGCAGTTCGGCCGCAACGCCGTGATGGCCGCGAAGCAGCGGATCATCCAGCGCGTGCGCGAGGGCGAACGCAACAAGATCCGTGTGGAGTACTCGAACAAGGTGGGCGACCTCCTGTCGGGTGAAGTGCAGCAGGTGGAGCGCGGCAAGATCGTGATGATGCTGAACAAGTCGCGTGACGCCGAAGCGATCATTCCGTGGAAGGAACAGAATCCGCGCGAGCGGTTCCGTCAGGGCGAAGCGATCCGCGCAGTGCTGAAGCGCGTGGAGGAGACCCCGAAGGGACCCCGCCTCGTGCTGTCGCGTGCCGATCCGCTCTTTGTCGTCGCCCTGTTCAAGCTGGAAGTGCCGGAGATCTACCAGGGCATCGTCGAGATCAAGGGCATCGCGCGTGAAGTCGGCGGCCGTACCAAGCTGGCGGTGTCGTCACGCGACGAGTCGATCGATCCGGTCGGCGCGTGCGTCGGCCTGAAGGGCTCGCGCGTGCAGGCCGTGGTGAGCGAGCTGGGTGGCGAGCGAATCGACATCGTGCCGTGGCATCCGGACCCCGAGATCTATGCGCGTCGCGCGCTCGCACCGGCGAAGGTTGCCAAGGTGCTGAGCGACTCGTCGAAGCGTGTGATCACGGCGATCGTGGATGAGGATCAGTTGTCGCTCGCGATCGGCCGGAACGGGCAGAACGTGCGTCTCGCTTCGCAGCTCATCGGCTGGCAGATCGATCTGTATGGTTCGCGCGAATGGCTCGAGCGAGGCGCCGATGCAGCACTGTTTGGCGGGGCGAGCGACCAGGATTATGAAGTCGCGGACTTCCCGCTGCGCGAGCTGGAGCTGCCGATCGGTACGCTGGCGGCTCTCGAAACGGCCGGGTATACTACGTTTCTGGACATCATCGACCTCGAGCGCGAAGACCTGCTCCGGATTCCGGGGCTCACGGCCGAGGACGCAGACGACGTGCTGAAGCTCATCGAGTCGCTCACGGTCGAAGAGGGTGGCGACGATGGCGAGGCCATGGCCGCGTCGGACGCCGAGATGGCGGAAGCAGCGCAGATGGCGGCCGACATCCTGGCGATACCGCTGGGTGAGAACGCGCTCGGCTCGAAGGCCCGTCCAA
The DNA here is from genome assembly GCA_038257485.1 of Longimicrobiales bacterium. GTDB lineage: Bacteria > Gemmatimonadota > Gemmatimonadetes > Longimicrobiales > RSA9 > DASUXU01. Next base: position 15,366 of record JBBSJG010000020.1, read on the forward strand.
CCGGCTTGAACGCCACGCCGGAGGATGGCCGGTCCTGAGCGGGTTCTGAACCTGCTTGGGCTGGGTGCACGGGCAGGTTCCGTGCTTCCGGGCACCGAGCGGGTTCGTGAGGCGGTGCGGCATGGTGGAGTCCAGTTCGTCATCCTCGCCGCAGACGCCTCCGACAACCAGCGCTACAAGCTGCTGCCGCTGCTCGACGCAAGCGGTGTTTCATATACGACGAAGTTCGACCGAATACAGTTGGGCATTGCGATCGGCCGCGCTCCATTGAGTGCAGTCGGCGTTGTGGATCCGGCACTGGCTCGCCGGATTCGCTCGCTGCTCGAAGCAGCGGATGAGCAGGAAAACGGACATTCTTGAAGGTGTACAGCGACCGTCTATGCGCGTTTACGAAGTAGCGAAAGAATTCAAGGTAGACCCCGAGAAGATGATGACGCTTCTCAGGGGTCTCGGCGTACGTGTGGTTTCCGAGGCATCGGCAGTCGATGATGCGACGGTGGCCAAGCTCCGCGCCCGCCTCGAGCGGGAGCGTCGCGCCGGACACAACGACGTCGAGGAATCGCTCGAGGCCGTAATCGAGGCCACACAGCCTGCCGCGACCAAGACCCGCCGCCGGAAGAAGGAGGACCTGCCGCCGGAGCCCGAACCGGAACCGGAGGTCGAAGCTCCCACGCCGCTCTTCGTCGACAACGACGTGACGGCATCTCCGATCGCGGACGCCGTCGAAGCCATGGCGGCGGAAGCTGCCACCAGGGCGTTTGCACGAGGCGACACTGCAGAGACTGCGGTCTCGGATGCGAATGAAATCGCGGCGGCAGCAATTGCGACGCCGGCACCTGTGCGTTCGTCGAAGCCAGTTTCTTCCGATGCGCCGGCTGCACCGGATGCGCGCGCCGCGTCCGATCCGGCTGCTGCTGCGCCCGTTGCGCCGGTGGAAGCCGCTGCACGCGTACCGTTCGAACCGCCGGCACCGCCGGTGCGCACGACACCCGTGCTGACGACGCCACGCCCGACTGCGGAAGAGGCGAGGCCGCGTCTGCGCCGCGCTGCTGAGGTGCTGGGTCGTACGACAAAGCCGACACCGCCGCCGCCGCCGGCGCGCACGGAGCGTCATGAGCGCGACCGTCCGGCAGCGGCCGCAGCGGGGACGTCGCCAGCAGCCACCACTGCACCGGGCGGCCAGGTCCGCATCCAGGCAGAGGGCTTCACGAACGACGGTCGCCGCAAGAAGGGCGACAAGCCTGGTGTGAAGGGCAAGAAGGGCAAGGCCCGTCGCGTCGACCAGGGGGCGGTGCAGGACAACGTCACGCGCGTCATGGCAGAGCTGAAGGGCAGTGGCGGCAAGAAGCGCGGCCGCGGTCATTCGCGTGCCGATGCCGCAGCAGGCCGTGCGGTGCAGGCGGAAGAGCGCAAGCGCGTAGCGGCTGAAGAGGCCGTGACAATTCGCGTCAATGAGTTCCTGAGTGTCGCCGAGCTCGCAGAGCTGATCGATATTCCCGCGAACCAGATTGTCGGCAGCGCATTCAAGCATCTCGGCCTGATGGTCACGATCAACCAGCGTCTCGACTTCGACCAGATCGAGCTGCTGCTGGACGAGTTCGGGTTCCGCGCGGTCCGTGAAGAGGAATACGGCGGCGACCTGCTGGTTGACGAAATTGCAGATACGCAGGAGCAGCTGTCCTGGCGTCCGCCGATCGTCACGATCATGGGCCACGTCGATCACGGCAAGACGTCGCTGCTCGACTACATCCGCAATACGAATGTCATCGCGGGTGAGTCCGGCGGTATCACGCAGCACATCGGTGCATACCACGTCGAGCTCCCGGGCGACAAGACCATCACATTCCTGGACACACCGGGTCACGCCGCGTTCACCGCGATGCGTGCACGTGGTGCGGAAGTCACCGACCTCGTGGTGCTCGTTGTTGCTGCGGACGACTCTGTCATGCCGCAGACCATCGAAGCGATCAGCCACGCCCGCAATGCGGGTGTGCCGATCATCGTGGCCATGAACAAGATCGACCTGCCGGGTGCAGCGCCCGAGAAGATCAAGCAGGACCTTCTGCAGCACGAAGTCGTTGTCGAAGACTTCGGCGGCAGTGTTCTGTCCCAGGGCGTCAGTGCGAAGAAGGGAACGGGCGTGCCCGAGCTGCTCGAGAAGATCCTGCTCCAAGCCGAGATGCTGGACCTCAAGGCCAATGCAGATCGACCGGCGCAGGGTGTCGTCATCGAATCACGGCTTGACGTCGGCAAGGGTTCCGTCGCAACCGTGCTCATTACCAATGGCACGCTCAAGGTCGGCGACTCGTTTGTCTGCGGTCATTACGACGGCAAGGTGCGCGCGATGCTGGACGAGCGCGGCAAGACTGTCGCATCGGCCGCACCGGGTATCCCGGTGCAGCTGCTCGGCATCAGCGGTGTGCCGCAGGCGGGCGATGCGCTGCTCGCGATGGATGCGAACAAGGCGTCGGAGATCGCGGGCACACGTCAGCGTCTCGACCGTGAAAAGCAGCTGCGCGTGAAGAGCCGCGGTGTGAAGTTGACGGATATCAGCCGCATGCTCGCAGAGGGTCAGATTGCATACCTGAACCTCGTCATCAAGGGCGACGTGGACGGTTCGGTGCAGGCGCTTTCGGATGCGCTCGGCCAGTTGTCGACGGGCGAGGTCAAGGTGGACGTCATCCATCGCGGCGTCGGCGCCATCAACGAGTCGGACGTCCTGCTCGCGACGAGTGCCGGTGCCATCATCATCGGCTTCCATGTCCGACCGACGGGCGAAGCACGTCAGCTCGCGGCTCGCGAAGACGTCGACATCAAGCTGTACAACATCATCTACGAGGCGGTCGAGGATGTTCGCTCGGCGCTCGAGGGAATGCTCCGGCCGGATTCGCGCGAGGTCATGTACGGCGTCGCGAGTGTCCGCCAGATCTTCAAGGTGCCGCGGATCGGGACGGTTGCCGGCTGCTATATCACGGAAGGGTTCATCGACCGGAAGAACCGTATCCGTGTCGTGCGCGACGGCATCCAGATCTACGAGGGCGAGCTGTCCAGCCTCAAGCGGTTCAAGGACGACGTGAAGGATGTGCGCGAAGGGTTCGAGTGCGGTCTGTCCGTGCAGGGCTTCAACGACATCAAGATCGGCGACACGATCGAGGCGTACCGAATGGAAGAGGTCGCTCGTACACTGGCGCAGTCGAGCGCGGCCGACAACTAAGGCGGTCCGATGATCATCGGCGTCATCAGCTGGGAGCTGGAGATCATCGGTGCGCATTCGCTCAAGGAAAAGCGCAGCGTGGTGAAGAGCCTGAAGGACCGGCTGCACAAGGGCTTCAACGTCTCCGTCGCGGAGACGGCCCATCAGGACGTGTGGCAGCGCTGTGAGTTGACAGCCTGTGTGGTGGGTGGCACCAGGGTGCACGCAGAGGATGTGATGCGCAGCGCGGACGATCTGGTGGCTGCCGAGTACAGGGCGCGTATCATTTCGACGAACCGCAGTTACGTGTGAGTTGACGGCGATTCCGGCATTGCGGGGTCGCCGTCATTTTTTTGAGGAATTTCGATATGGCAAAAAAACGAACGCCTCGTCTGAACGAGCAGCTGCGGCGCGAGATCATCGACATCGTGCGCAATCATGCACGTGACCCGCGCATCGGCATGGTGAGCGTTACGGACGTATCAGTCGCAGCGGACCTCGGTTCCGCGAAGGTCTATGTCACAGCGCTCGGCGACGACACGGAGAAAGCGGAAACCGTGGCCGGTCTGAAGGCCGCCGCCGCATTCATCCGCAGTGAGCTCGGGCGCCGGTTGAGCATCCGCCAGATCCCGGAACTGCGGTTCGAGCTCGACCAGACGCTCGAGCACGCGCATCGCATCGAGCAGCTGCTTGGCGAGGTGCGCGAGCAGGAGCGGGTGGCCGGTGAAGACAAGACTTCACGCGAGGATGATGGCGAAGACCGCGCCTGATCTGTCCTGCATTGTTCCTGTCGACAAGCCTGTCGGACCGACGTCCCATGATGTCGTTGCGTTCGCGCGGCGCGCACTGAAGAACCGCCGCATCGGCCACACGGGCACGCTCGATCCGTTTGCATCGGGGCTGCTGCTGCTGTGTGTCGGGAACGCGACGCGTGTCGCGGAGTACCTGACCGCCCTGCCGAAGACGTACGAGGCCGAGCTGCTGCTCGGGTCTGCCACAGATACCGATGACCACACCGGTACTGCCGTCACCACATCCGACGCATGGCGAACGCTCGACGAGTCCGCTGTGCGCGCGGCATTCGAGGCGTGGCGTGGCACGCGCGAGCAGGTACCATCCCAATACTCCGCGAAGAAGGTCGACGGCGAGCGCGCGTACGACGCGGCGCGGCGTGGCGAGGTCGTGGATATCAAGCCCGTCGCCATCACGATTTATGACATTGTCGTCGACGCGATCGAAATGCCGCGGGTGCGGTTCACGGTCACGTGCTCGAGCGGCACATACATCCGCGCACTCGCGCGTGATGTCGGCGCCGCGCTCGGCACGGGCGCACATCTCACATCGTTGCGCCGCACACGGGTCGGGGTGCATGACGTCGGTCACGCGGTACCGATGGAGCAACTGGCCGATGCCGATGCAGTGGAACGCGCGGCGCTGACGCCGCTCGATGCGGTGGCGCAGATGGAGCGGGTCGACATCAGCGACAGCGATCTCAGGGAGATCGGGTTCGGGCGTGCGTTGCGGTACGTGGCGTCGGCTGAGGCCTTGGCCATCGACGCGCTGCCGATCGCGCTCGCGCATGACGGCCGCCTCATTGCGATCGCGCAGCGCGACGGCGATCTGCTGCGTCCGAAAAAAGTCATGGTCAATGGCTGAGGGCACGGTCGTCACAGTCGGTACATTCGACGGCGTGCACCGCGGCCACTGGGCGGTGCTCGGTGAGCTGGTGCGCGTGGCGGGCGAGCGCGAACTGTCCAGCACGCTCGTCACGTTCGATCCGCACCCGCTTCGGATCGTCAGACCGGAGCATGCGCCGAAGCTGCTTACGACGCCCGCTGAAAAAGTGGAAATTCTCGCGCAGTCGGCGGTCGACTACGTCGCCCTTGTGCAGTTCACCAGGGAGCTGTCGGGCTATTCACCGCGGGAGTTCGTGGACCGCGTACTGCTCCAGGGGCTTGGCATGCGTCACCTGGTGATCGGGTACGACCACGGGTTCGGCCGCGGCCGCAGTGGCGACGTCGATACGCTGCGTGAGATTGGCCAGGAAGTCGGCTTCGATGTGGACGTGGTGGCGCCGGTGGATGTCGACGGATCGCCCGTGTCCTCATCACGGATCCGGACGGCGCTGTCGGCGGGCGATGTGAGTGCTGCTGAGCAGGCGCTCGGCCGGCCGTACAGCCTCGAGGGCACAGTCGTGCGGGGCGAGGGGGCGGGGAAGAAGCTCGGGTTTCCGACCGCCAACCTGGCGTTGAGGCACGAGGACAAGCTGGTCCCGCACGAAGGCATCTACGCGGTACGGGCCGCACTGCGCGACCGGTATGTCGATGGCGTACTGCATCTGGGACCTCGCCCGACCTTCCCCGGGCTGCCGCCCTCGATCGAACTCCACCTGTTCGACTTCGAGGGCGACCTCTATGGGCGGAGGGTCCGGGTCGATTTCCACGCCCGCATCCGCGACATCGCCAAGTTCGCGAATGTGAAGCAGTTGATCACGGCCATGGAAGCCGACTGCGAGGCGGCGCGAGGCCTGCTCGCGGAGTCCGGCCGATAAGCGCCGGACCATCCGACTCTAGAGGATGCTGCGACTGAACGCGCGGACTGCATTTTCGTATCGCTTACCCGCGATGCTCGCAACGTCGTTATGACCCGCCCCCTCCACGAACAGTGACCATTTCGGCCCGCGTGCCGCGGCAAACAGGCGCTGGCCGTTCCGGAACGGTACGACTGCATCGTTTGTCCCATGGATGACCAGTAGCGGCACCGTGACCCTCCGTATGCTTCGCAGATTGGGGAATTTCTCGAAGGGAAGGAGCGGCGCGCCGGTGACCACTGTAAAGATCCCCGTGAACGCACTTTCGAGGACAATGCCGCCTACTACGCTATGCGACGCGAGGTCCATGGTGGGGCCGGAGCCTACGGATCGCCCGTAGAGGATGATCTGTCCCGGCGGGACGTGCAGATCATCCACAGCGAAGCGATAGACGGCGGCGATGTCTCGTCGGGCCCGGGTCGCGGATGCTCGCCCGCCCTTGCTCAGACCATATCCTCGGTAGTCGTAGCCGAGGACGGCGCAGCCCAGGCCGTGCAGCTGCTGGAGCGTGCCCTCGACGTCGCCCAGGTCTTCGGCATTGCCGTGACTGAAGATGAACGTGCAGGACGCGGAGGTGTCGGGCAGGAACCGCACGGCAAGCGAATCTTCTCCGACGGGCACCATCGTGAGGGGAAGGCTCGCACGCGTGTAGGATGCGGGCGACGGCTGGAAGATTACCCTGTCCGACAGGAATACGGCGAAGAGCACGGCGGATCCATATACGATTGCGGCGATTGTGAGCGCCGATGTGGCCATGGATTTCCACGAACGCGTAGTCTTCATGGTATCGATGATAGGAGGGCGTCCGGCTGCCTGCAAGGAAGGTCTGGACGTGCACGTGGTATGGGCAACACGGCGCGGGCAGTGGGAGCCAAAGCGTCTCCCGTGGGTACGACAGGGATCGATCTCGGTTCGCCCAAGGGAGTCAACGCGTGAGGCGTAAATGATTTTTGCAGGTCTGCTTTATCTGTTGCGAACGCAGGGAAGGCGGGCCGGCGTCGCGGCTCTGCTGGTCACCGCGTCGTGCTCAAGTGATGTAACGTCCGTACGGCAGGAGCAACGCTACAGGCTTGTGTCAATTTCAGCGGATACGACTGCCAAGGTCCTGCCTGCGGACGGCGGGCTTTCGCTCGTGCGGCTGAGCGGGTCTCTCGTGCTGCGCGAGGATGGCACGTATGAGTCCTCCGGCCGCACGCTTGTGAGCCGGCGGCCGCCCGGTGGGGCGCAGACGGACAGCATCTTCAGCGGTCGGTCTTACGGCACCTACCGGCGAACTTCCGACTTGCTGATTCTTAGGCTGTCGTCAGGCACCGAATCCCGCATGGATCGTGTGGGCGATGGGCTCGAGGGGTGTGGTCCACCGGCCGACGGGCCGGGTCAGGCGATCTGCAACATCCATCGATACGAACCCGACGAGGCGTCCCGATGAAACAGATATGGCCGGGGGAGGCCGATGCCCCTCGGCCCGCCTTCCCCGGCTGCCGCCCGATCGAGGGGGACCTCTACAGGCCGCGCGTCCGCGTCGCCTCCGTTGCCGGCCGGGCGGCGCGCGGCCTGCTCCTTTGACCGCTCACATACCGATCGAACCGTCGCCCTCCGCCGCCAGCGGCAACAGGCGCTGACGGTCGAGCTCGACATCGAGCGTCGTGTTGTCCGGTACGGACAGGACCGACCGCGCATCACATGATCTCACGTCGCCTGCCAGCACCACGGTTGGCGTTCTCAGTTCGCCACGATTCCACGCCTTCACCTGCTCTGCCGCGTCAGCGTCACCTTCGACATCGATGTAGTCATATACGACACCGAGCGCCATAAGGTGATCGCGTGTGCGAGTCGTGTTTTCGCAGTCGTTTCTTCCGTAGACCGTAACTTCCGACATGGCAACCTCCGGGTCGTGTGCAGTGAGTTGACGTCCTGCATAATATACTATATAGTAATACAGTTGACAATAACAAAAGGGGATGAGATATGACGACAATCAGTGAACCCGTGATGATTGCTCCCGTGCTGGACTCCGCAGCGGTTGCGGACCTGCTGAAGGTTGCGGGTATCCGGGTGCTGGATGTACGGACGCCGGGCGAGTTCGAGAGTGTGCATATACGGGGTGCATACAATGTACCGTTGGATACGTTGGGTGAGCATTCCGCGGAGATCCAAGCGCATGTGTCTGACCCGGTGGTTCTGGTTTGCCAGTCGGGTCAGCGAGCGAGAAAGGCGGAGCAGGCGCTGAAGGAGGCGGGCATGTCGAATCTGCACGTACTGGATGGCGGCATGGCAGGATGGCTGGCGTCGGGGCAGGGGGTGGTTCGAGGTCGTCGGAGGATGTCGCTGGAGCGGCAGGTTCGGATCGTCGCTGGCGGCCTTGCAGCCACCGGTGGCGTCCTGGCGGTTTCTGTGAATCCGACGTTCGGGCTGGTGTCGGCGTTTGTCGGGAGCGGCCTGGTGTTCGCCGGCGTCACGGACACGTGTGGGATGGCAATGGTATTGTCGCGGCTGCCGTACAACAGGGCGCCGGGTTGTGATGTTGGCGCGATGGTGAGAGCGCTCTCGCAGGGCGACGCCCCAACAGGGATCACGCGTATGGGGCCGAGCACGGCAGCCCCGAACTGCAGCGCATGATGATCGCGGGGTTCGGACTTGCGGCGTTGATCGGTCTGTCGCTGGGGCTCATGGGCGGTGGTGGATCGACGTTGACGGTACCGGTCCTCGTATATGTGCTGGGGTTCGGCGCGAAGCAGGCGATCGTGATGAGCCTCCCGGTTGTGGGTGTGACGAGTCTTGTGGGTGCGATCGATCACTTGCGGCGTGGCAACGTGCGACTGCGCACGGGCGTGTCATTCGGGTTGATTGCCATGGGGGGGGCGTATGGCGGCGCTCGCCTGGCGGCGTTCATCCCGGGCGAGGTGCAGCTCATGCTGCTGGCGGTTGTGATGATCGCGTCCGCGACGGCAATGCTGCGATCCAGTAGGAAGCTGGCGGCGGCCGACGCGGATGCCCGCACAGACGGATCGTCGGAGGATGCCGCGCAGGTGACGTTTGGGAGGATGGCGATCGCCGGTGTGGGTGTTGGTCTGTTGACGGGCATTGTGGGCATCGGCGGTGGATTCCTGATTGTCCCGGCGCTCGTGATCCTGGGCAATGTTCCGATGAAGGAGGCGATCGGGACGTCGTTGCTCGTGATTGCAATGAACTCGATGGCGGGATTCGCGGGCTATTACGGAACGGTCACACTGCCATGGGGATTCCTGGCAGCGTTCACGGCCATTTCGGCGGTCGGCGTCCTGGTCGGAACACGGTTGGTTCAGTCTGTCCCAGTGCGTGCATTGAAGCGCGGGTTCGCGGTATTTCTGCTTGCGATCGCAGCCTTCATGCTGATTCAAAGTTGATGGAGGTGTTCGATGATTGTCAAACGGTTTTATGACGCGAAGCTTGCGCAGACGAGTTATCTGATCGGCTGCGGCCGGTCGGGCAACGCGATTGTGATCGATGCGAACCGCGATGTCACGCAGTACATGGACATGGCTGCGTCCGAGGGAGTAAGCATCACGCATGTCACGGAAACGCATATCCATGCGGACTACGTATCGGGCTCGCGTGAGCTTGCGAGCCGAACGGGTGCGACGATGTATCTGTCAGACGAGGGTGGCCCTGGCTGGCAGTATGCGTTCGCCGCATCGGACGGTGCCGTCCTGATCAACGGTGGCGACACGCTTCACGTCGGCAATATCGTGATCGACGTGGTGCACACACCGGGGCACACGCCTGAGCATCTGAGCTTTCTCATCACGGATACGGCAGCGGCGGACGAGCCGATTGCGATTGTGACGGGCGACTTCGTATTCGTCGGCGATGTCGGCCGTCCGGATCTCCTCGAGCGTGCCGCAGGGCAGGGCGGGACCATGGAGGCGGCGGCGAGGACGTTGTATGGATCGCTCCAGCGATTCGCGCAGTACCCGGAGTGGCTGCAGATCTGGCCGGGCCACGGCGCGGGCTCCGCGTGCGGGAAGGGACTGAGTGCAGTCCCGCATAGCACGGTGGGCTACGAAAAGCGTTTCAACTGGGCGTTTGGTGTGCGCGATGAGAACGCGTTCGTACAGAGCGTGCTGGCCGGGCAGCCGGAGCCGCCGAAGTACTTCGCGGA
>JBBSJG010000021.1:0-24881 GCA_038257485.1 Longimicrobiales bacterium
AACATCTGTGTGAGTCCGCGAGGCGGCATCGTCATCTGTGAGGACGGGTCCGGCGACCAGTATGTGCGAGGACTGACATCGAAGGGCGCAATCTTCAATCTGGTGCATCAGCCGCTGAGTCCGCTCACGAGCGAGTTCGCGGGCGCATGCTTCAGTCCGGATGGCGAAGTGCTGTTTTTCAACACGCAGGGCAACGGCACGAGCCGCGGCACACGGCTCGGTGGCACGTATGCGATGTGGGGCCCATGGGAGCGCGGCGGACTGTAAAGCCGATCGCCTCACAGTCGTCCCTGTCCGCTGGCACACGGTTCCGAGGACTCGTTATGTTTTCAGACTACGGCGATACGCATCAAGCCTCCAGAGACCGGAGAGTCCTTTCCATGAAGATGCAGACAAGAATGTACGTCACCCGCGCGATGGCAGCAGTCGCAGTGCTGACACTGATGCCGGTGGTGGGACATGCACAGGATCGCCTGAAGTCGTATCCCGGATACGAGCAGTATCAGCGGATGGCGCCGCAGATTCAGAACACTGCGAACCTGACGAGCGGCGCGATCACGACGTTCGCGTGGTCCGCGGATGCGAAGACGTTCGGATATCGCATGGGCGGCAAGCAGTTCACGTACGACGTCGCTGCGCGTACGGCGACGGAGGGTGCGCCCGTCCCGGTACAGGGCGGGTTGGGTCGCCAGGGCGGTGTGCGCAGTGCGATCGGTGGACAGGGCATGCGCGAGCGCGGCCGTCAGTTCGAGACCGTCATCTCGCCGGACACGCAACTCACGGCGCTCTACAAGAACCGCAATGTCCACATCAAGACGAAGGACGGCGCCGAGCGCGCGATCACGACGGACGGCCATGAGAAGGCGCGCACGAAGTTCGGCAGTGCGAGCTGGGTCTATGGCGAGGAACTCGATGTCATCGACGCGATGTGGTGGTCGCCCGACAGCAAGCGATTGGCGTACTACGGCTTCGACGAAACACCCGTAACCGACTATTACCTCCAGCTGGCGCAGACCGAGCTTTACAGCAAGATCGATACGGAAGCCTATCCAAAAGCTGGCTTCGACAATCCGATCGTCAATCTGTTCGTCTACGACATGACGTCCGGCAAGTCGGTAAAGATCGATGTCCGTGACGGAAAGCCGTTCGAGCCGACGACACTGGGCTATTACGTGTACGACGTGCGTTGGTCGCAGGACGGCCGCGAAATCACGTTCAACCGGACGAACCGCCGTCAGAACATCATCGAGTACACGGCGTGCAACACGTCGACCGGCGCGTGCCGCGTCGTGGTCCGTGACGAGTGGCTGCCGAGCTGGATCGAGAACCATCCGACTGTCCGGTACCTGTCGGACAACAGGCGGTTCATCTGGGAGTCGCCGCGCGGTGACGGCTTCGCGAACTACTACCTGTACGACTTCACAACCGGGAAGATGATCAATGCAATCACGAAGCTGGCGACGGCAGAAGTCGCTGGGATCGTGAATGTGGACGAGAAGGCCGGCACCATGCATTACCTGGCACGGGACGGCGACAACTATATGAAGATGCAGTTGCACCGCGTGGGTCTTGATGGCAGGAACGATGTGCGTCTGACGGACCCCGCGTTCAATCACACGATCACGATGGCACCGGGAGGCACACACTTCGTCGATGTTGCGCAGACGCATGATCAGCCACCGGTCGTCCGTCTGATGGACCGCAATGGCAAGATCGTGTCGGAGATCGGACGAACCGACGCATCCAAGATGAAGGCGCTGGGTGTGCAGCCTCCGGAGCTGTTCACATATACTGCTGCGGACAGCAAGACCATCCTGCACGGCATGCTGAGCAAGCCCTCCAACTTCGATCCGAACAAGAAGTATCCCGTGCTCTTCAGTGTGTATGGCGGTCCGAACACGAATGGTGCGCGCGAGACATTCGGTCCGCCGTCGCCGCAGGCGGAATACGGGTTCCTGGTCGTCACGCTCGACGCGCGCAGTGCGGCCGGCCGCGGCAAGAAGCTGACGGATGCGATCTACGAGAAATTGGGTGTGACGGAGATCGACGACTTCGCGGCGGCATCGCGTGAATTGGCGAAGCGGCCGTACGTCGATGGCAACCGCGTCGGCATCTACGGCACGTCGTACGGCGGCTACGCGTCGGCAATGGCGCTGCTGCGCCATCCCGATGCATTCGCCGCAGCATCTGCATCGTCGCCCGTGACGTCGTGGTATCACTACGACACGATCTATACGGAGCGGTACATGGGTGTGCCGCAGGAAAACAAGACGGGCTACGACGCAGGGTCTGCAATGACCTACGCGCCGAACCTCAAGGGTGCGCTGATGCTGTACTACGGCACCGCTGACAACGACGTGCACCCGAACAACATGATGCAGATGATCAAGTCACTGCAGGCGGCAGGCAAGAGTTTCGAGGTGCAGCTCGGGCCGGATGCCGGGCATACAGCCATCAATTCGAGCCGTATGATGGAGTTCTTCATCGAGAACCTCGTGCTGCGTCCGAAGACGAACGCGACCTTCTAGGTGAGCCGACCCTTTTCCAGCATGTGAACGCGGTCGGTGAGGGACGCCGCGAAATCCGCGTCATGTGTGGAAATCAGCAGACCACGCCCCTGTGTCGCGAGCGTGCGGACAATGGACGCGAGCGCTGTCCGCCGTGCAAGGTCGAGCGAGGCGGTGGGCTCGTCCAGGAGGAGAAACGCGGGATCGATCACGAGCGCGCGTGCGATTGCAGCGCGTTGCGCCTCACCACCCGAAAGTTGACGTGGCAGGGCGTCCGCGCGATCAGCGATTTCGAGCTCGGCGAGCAATCGGTGAGCGACGCTGAATGCCTGGTCACGGTCCCAGCCGAGCGCGTGGACGGGTGCGAGCATGAGGTTCTCAATAACGGAGAGATGCTCGAACAGCGCGTGCGCCTGAAATACGATGCCGACGCGTGAGCGCAACGCGCGCAGGGCGGACTGTGGCGGGACCGGCCCGCTGTGGAGCGCGACATCGCCGAGGCGGATGGTGCCCCGATCGAATGGTTCGAGGGCTGCAATACACCGGAGGATCGTCGACTTGCCGGCGCCGGACCGCCCCATGATGACCGCGACACTGCCTGGGTCCACGCGCAAGCTTACGCCCTCCAGCACCGCGCGGTCCTGACGACTCACGTGCAGGTCATCGATCACGAGTGGATCGTTCACGAGCGAATCGATCATGCGACGTTCCACCGTTGTTCAAGTCTGCGCGCGAACCGCGACAGTGGGAGCGAAAGCGCAAGATAAATCAGTGCGCAAAGGATGCCCGGGACCAGCCAGCTGCCGACGTTCGTCGCATAGATCGCAGTCTGCTTCGTCAGCTCGACGACGGTAATGACGGACACGAGCGAGGTGTCCTTGAGCAGGGCGACGAAATCATTGGTCATCGGTGCGAGCGCGAGCCGTAGCGCCTGGGGCCCGCGCACAAACCGCAGCGTCTGCACTTCGGACAATCCGAGCGATCGAGAGGCCTCCAGCTGCGCACGCGGAATGGCTGCGAGTGCCGCGCGATAGATCTCGGACTCGTACGCGGCGTAGTTGAGACCCAGGCCGATGACGGCAGCGAAGAAGGCGGGCAGGCGCACCACGCCGGACAGGCCGTAGTAGAGCACGAACAATTGAAGGAGCAGCGGTGTGCCGCGCACGACCTCGACATAGGCCGTAAGCAGTGCGCGCGTGATCGACGAGCCATACACGCGGCCCGCTGCGATGAGTGCGCCTGCCGCGATCGCGAGGAGCATGGATAAAATGGAGAGCGCGACCGTGACCACCGCGGCGCGCAGCAGCGCCGGCAGATACCTCCCGATGACGCGCAGCGCTTGCTGCGGTGTTGCGCGCGGCTCGGCGGGGATGGTCGCGGCCGCCGTCGCCAGCGACGTATCCGCTGCTGCAGCGAGCACGGAGGCGAAATACCTCGCCTGGGCAGTGTCCCACACGTTCCAGGCGCGGAAGGTTCTCTCGAGCGAGCCATCGCGCATGCGGTCGAGCAGCACCGCATCGATGGAGTCGCGCAGTGCGGCATTGTCTCGCGCGACGACACCGACGTAATGACCCGTAGCCACGGGATCACGCAGGATCACAAAACCACCGATCCTGCGCAGCAAACGGTCGGCGATAATGTTGTCGAGAAGTACTGCATCGAGGCGGCCGGCAACGAGGTCGGTATAGGGATGCACGTTGTCGTCGTACGAAACGGGGACGAGGCCGGAGCGCCGCCCCTCCTCGAGGAGCAGGTCGTACGCCATGGTGGCGCCCAGCGTACCGACACGTTTGCCCGCGAGGTCCGCCAGTGAGCGATAGCGCGAGGTATCGGCGGGACGGACTGCCAGCACTTCGTGGAACTCGAAGTACGGGATGGTGACTGCATGGCGCGCGCGGAGCGCCGGCCGGTCCTCGAGACCGGACATGCCGATGTCGAAGTCGCCTCGCTCGACCGACTGCAGGATGGATGACCACCCGACTTGGACGAAACGCGGGTTGCGCCCAAGACCCCGCGCGATCATGGCGGCGATCTCGACGTCGAAACCTCGCACGACCGATGGGTTCGCAGGATCGGCTTCGACGAATGGCGCGCCGCCTTCGGCATCACCGCCCCAGCGCAGCACCGCTGCATCTCGTGCGGCGCGCGGCGTCTGTGCCGCGACGGGTGCAACCGCTGATACTGTCGAGAACAGTGCCGCGATCACGATTACAACGCGCGGCATCATCATTAGGCGCACCCGCTTCAACAGCGCTCCGCTACTTGACGATCTGGACACCCGCCAGGCGGGCCACGCCGGCGAGTGTTGTCTGCGCGGCATTGAAGCCCAGTCGGAAATCCGCGTCGCTGAATGTCGCGAACGTGTCAGAGCGCTCGTGCCACGTCGGGTTCGCGCCGCGCCCCGTCTCGTACAGACGGCGATTCTCGCGCAGGCTGATGGATGCGACGATGTCCTGGAACGGTGCGGAATCCGTGTTGCTCATGGCATTGCTCATGGCCGCCGGGTAGTCCGTCGCGAACATGCGGTTCGCATTGAGCAGTGCGAGCGCGAGCTGCGCAGACTCATGCGCCTTCGCAGAATTGAGCTGGAACTCGATGTCGACATCCGCATCCAGCGACTGCACCCACTGCACGGGGTTGCCGTGATCCCATAGCATCATGTCGTGCTGAATCACGCCCAGCCACTTCGGCTCGGGATACTTCCCCGAACGCGGAGGGCTCTCGATGCCCTGCAGCTTCTCGCGCTGCGCGATATACGCGCGCGCACCGTTCAGACCCGTCTCTTCATTGTTCCACAACGCGAACCGCAGCGTCCTCCCCGTCTGCACATCGGATGTCGCCAGCACGCGAGCGATCTCCATTACGAGTGCAGTGCCCGATGCATCGTCATTCACTGCTTCGCCACCACCACGCCCATCCATGTGGCCACTGACGATGTACATCTCCTGAGGAGTGCTCGTGCCGACCTTGGTTGCGAAGACCTGCTCACGCGGCGACGGCGGACCGCCACGGCCGGGAACGTAGTCGTACTTCACCCGTTCGGTCGTATAGCCCCAGGACCGGAGCTGCTGCTCGATCCAGTCGACTGCCTTTGCATTGCGCTCCGTGCCCTGCTCGCGATCGCCGAAATTCGCGAGGCCGCGGATCAGGTTCTTGTAGCTGTCGAAATCCAGCCGTTGCACGACCGACTGCACGGCGCTGTCGGCCGCGGTCATCGGCACGCCGCCGAGCACACCTCGCGGAATAGGCCAGGGCGCGGTCTGTCGCGACGCTGCACCTGCGCCGGAGCCTGGTGTGCCCTGCGCATGCGACGGCAGCGCGCTCACGAGCAGGAGGCTGCACGCGACCGCCGTCGCCTGAAATCCGTTACGCATCTTCCGCATCCTACTGACCTCCTGCGCCCGCGCCGCGGCCGCCTTGTGGGTTGCCGAACTGGTACTCCCGGGGCGGCTCCGTGCCAAGCAGCCATTTGACGAAGTAGTCCCACCTCCGACGCATCATGTAGTTCGACGCAGTGCCGAAGCCATGACCGGCGTTCGGAATCATGAGCAGGTCGAAGTCCTTGTTCGCCTTGATCAATGCATCAACGACAAGAAGCGTGTTGTTCGGTGGCACATTGTTGTCCATAGTGCCGTGCGCGAGGAGCAGTTTACCCTTGAGTCCGCTCGCGAACATCTGGTTGGCTTCGATGTCGTAATTGTCCTTGCCGTCCTCCGACTGCGCTGTCAGCAGGCCCTGGTATCGCTCGCCCCAGTCATCCTCGTACACGCGCTGGTCGTGGTTGCCTGATTCGGCGATGCCGACGTCAAAGAAGTCGGCGAAGCGGAACATCGCGGTCGTGGTTGCGAACCCGCCGCCCGAATGGCCCCAGATGCCGACCCGCTCGATGTCGATGTAGGGATACCGACGAGCCAACTCCTTCATGCCGGCGATCTGGTCGGGAATCGTGTTATCCCGCCCCATCGCGCCGTAGTACGAATCATGAAAGGACTTCGAACGACCGGGCGTACCCCGTCCGTCGATGGTCACGAGGATGAAGCCGAGTTCCGCGAGTGCCTGTCTGTCACCGCGCGCAGCGGAAAATGAGCGGGATCCGACACTGCCGGACTGCGGGCCGGGATACGGATTGTTGATGATCGGATACTTCCGGGACGGGTCGAGGTTCGTGGGCACGAACATCTGGCCATAGATGTCGGTCTTGCCGTCCGCCGCCTTCACACTGAACGGGATCGGCGGCTTCCATCCGGTTGCGAGCAGCTTCGAGATGTCGGCCTTCTCGAGTGGCATGATCACGCGACCATTGGATGCATCGCGCAACACGACGACCGCGGGTACATCGGCTTTCGAGTACGTGTCCACCAGGTAGCGACCGGATGGCGACAGGTCGATGGTGTGATCGCCATCATCCGGTGTGAGCGACACGTAATTTTTTCCGTCCAGACCGATGCGGTAGTAGTGACGGAGATACGGGTCCTGACCGGGCTCGCGGCCGTTCGCGCTGAACCACAGCGTACGTGTCTTCTCGTCGATCCGCGTGATCGCGGTCACGGGCCCCTCGCCCGAGGTGATGCGGTTCTTCAGCTTGCCGTTGTTCGCATCATACAGGTAGAGATGGCCCCAGTCATCGCGCTGCGAGTACCATATGATCTCATTCGTCGGCCATAGCATGCGCCAGCCTGTGCGCGCCTCGAAATGCGTGGGTGATGTCTCTTCGAACAACGTGCGAACCGCGCCCGTCTTCACGTCGGCGATACGGAACGTCGCCTTCTTGTGATCGCGCGATGTCGACACCAGGGCGAGTTTCGACGCGTCCTGGCTCCAGTTGTAGTCCGCCATCGTGATGTTGTCGCCGATGGTGCCGCGATGGTAGTCGAGCTCCATCTGCAGCGGCATCACGGTTCCGGCGTCGACATCGATGATGACTCGCCGCAGCATCGCGACGATGCTGTCACCGGGGAGCGGATACTTCCATGCGCGGAGCGCAGGCTCACCGACAACGGTGTTGACGAGGTACATGTCGCTGACATGACGCTCATCCTGCTGCTGTGTCGCGATGAGGCGAGAGTCGGGCGACCACAGCAGGATCGCGCGGTTGCTCGTCGCCCAGCCGGCATTGTCCGTCGCGTACCCGTTGTTCTCGGTGCCATCCGTCGTCACCTGGCGCTCTCGGCCGGTTGCGACGTCGCGCACCCACAGGTTCCAGTTGCGCACGAATGCGGCGCGCTTGCCGTCCGGCGATGTGACCGCCGGCTCGGCGCCGGTGGCGCCAGCACCACGACCCGTCGCTGAATTCGACGCGGGGCCGGTACAGACTGCGAGATCGCACACGACACGCGTCTTCTTCGAGGGATCGACGATGATTGCTTCCGTGCCCGTCGCGGTCGTGCTGCGATACCAGAACCTGCCGTCAGGCAGCCACGTGATCGCCTGCGCGGACCCACCCGTCACCAGGTTCGCGACGCCCTGCGCCAGGAATCGCGACGCACGGTCGTAATCCGCGGCCGTTACAGCAGCCTGCTGCGCCGCGACCGGCGCAGCGGCGAGAAGGGCGGCAGAGGCGAACGCGAGGACGGCGAAGTCCGGGCGTTTCAGGCGTGTCAGCATAGGAATCTCCGACGAAACGTGACGTTTCTGTTATGCGTGGGGATGTGCGAATAATAGGCAGGGGTGCACATGCGGCAACCCGCAGACGGGGTTACAGCTGGTAGGTTGCCGTCGTCACGGACTTCACGGCTTCGCCGAGCCGGTTGCGGGCGGGCCTGAATCGCCAGCTCATGGCAGTCTTGCGGAGCGTGGCGTCGTACTTGGAGTCACCACTGCCCTGCTTCATCTGGACTTCCAGAACCTTGCCCGTCGCGTCGACGGAGAAGATGACGACCACGGTCACGCCGCGCAGCGACTTGGGCGCGGACGGCGGAAGCTGGAGCGCGGTCGGGCTCGGTGGAATGATTCCGTCCGGCGAGTCGCCACCGCCGCCGCCACCGCCCGTGCCGGAACCGGTGCCTGCTCCGATTCCTGTGCCCACACCACCACCGCTGCCGCCACCGGCACCGCCGCCGGAACCAGCCGAGCCGGCACCACCCGACGCACTCCCTGCCCCACCTGCGGGCGATGGCTGCGAGGGAGCCGCCGGCACTGGCGACGGCGCCGTCGTCTTCACCGAATCCTTCGGCGGAACGATCGGTGTCGGCACCGGATCGGGTTCCGGAATCGTGAGCTCCTCTGGGGGAGCGACCGGTGGCGTCGGGACCGGGACCGGAGGGGCTTCCGGTGGACCCTCGAGCGAGATCAGCGTGATATCCGAACCACCGTTGCCGCCACCACCGCCGCCCCCGGCTTCACCGGGGAGCAGCAGAGATTCGACGAGATGACTGTTCCACAGGAAGAATCCGAGGATGGTTGCGTGGAACAGGAACGACACCACCACGGACCCGAAACGCTCGCGCGTGTTCTCCTGCTGCGGGATCGCAACCCGTGGTGGTGTTATCGGCATGCTTACTCTATCGGTGTGCCGTCGCCGGCGGTGCGGGCGCTGCGTCGATACGCATGCCGTAGAAAGAACGCCAGACGAACACGAATGCGACCAGCAGGAACACTGCTGACAGCACCATGCGTGTACCCGACGGCAGCTCGATCGCCATCTCGACTGCCAGCAGGCCGAACAACGTCGTGAACTTGATGATCGGGTTCAATGACACGGACGACGTATCCTTGAACGGATCGCCCACCGTATCGCCAACTACTGTCGCGGAGTGCAGGGCGGTGCCTTTCTCCTTGAGATCGACTTCGACCAGTTTCTTCGCGTTATCCCACGCGCCGCCTGCATTCGCCATGAAGAACGCCTGATACAGACCGAACAGTGCAATCGAAATAAGGTAGCCGATGAAGTAGAACGGCTCCGCGCATGCGAACGACAGCGTAATGAAGAACACGACCAGGAAGATGTTGAACATCCCCTTCTGCGCATACCGCGTGCAGATTTCCACCACCCGCTTGGAGTCCTCGATCGAGGCGGCCTTAACACCATCCAGCTTGATGTTGTTC
This sequence comes from Longimicrobiales bacterium, assembly GCA_038257485.1. Taxonomy (GTDB): domain Bacteria; phylum Gemmatimonadota; class Gemmatimonadetes; order Longimicrobiales; family RSA9; genus DASUXU01. The sequence continues at coordinate 9,552 of JBBSJG010000021.1, forward strand.
TTGATGAACTCCACCGCGCGGTAGGCACCCGTCGTCACTGCCTGGATCGATGCACCCGTGAACCAGTAGATCACCGCGCCGCCCGCGATGAGACCGAGCAGGAACGGCGGGTACATGAGCGACAGCTTGTCCATGTTCGTCGTGAGACCCTGTGTCAGGATCACGATGATCGAGAAGATCATGGTCGTAGCACCCACGACAGCCGTGCCGATAAGCACGGGCTTGGCCGTCGCCTTGAAGGTGTTACCCGCGCCATCGTTCTCCTCGAGAAAATGCTTTGCCTTTTCGAACTGCGGACTGAAACCGAAGTCCTTCTGCAGCTCGGCTTCGATATTCGGGATCTGATCGATCGTCGACAGTTCATACACCGACTGCGCATTGTCCGTTACCGGTCCATACGAGTCGACCGCGATCGTGACCGGGCCCATGCCCAGGAACCCGAATGCGATCAGACCGAATGCAAACACCGACGGAGCCTGCATGATGTCTGCCAGACCCTGCGTCGACAGCGCGTAACCGCCACCCATCAGCGCCAGGATCACCATACCCATCCAGAACGCGCTGAAGTTCCCCGCCACCAGGCCGGAGAGAATGTTCAACGACGGTCCCCCTTCCCGTGACGCCACCACGATTTCCTTCACGTGGGCCGAGCTGGTCGAGGTGAAGACCTTCACCATCTCGGGGATGGCCGCACCGGCCAGTGTACCAAGCGAGATGATGGCCGCGAGCTTCCACCAGAGGGAGCCATCGCTGCCCATGCCGCCCGCAACGGCCCCGAAGCCGAGCCCGGGGATCAGCATGTACGAGACGATGAAAGTCAGTACCACGGAAGCGAGCGAAGTGATCCACACCAGGTTGGTGAGCGGCCGCTCGAAATCGAGTGTAGGCGACTTTTCCCACTTGGCGCGCGAGACCGCGCTGTTGAGCGCATAGGAACCGACGCTGGCGAGGACCATCATGATACGCATCGCGAAGATCCATACGAGCAGCTGGACCTGAATGGTTTCAGATGGAATCGCGAGCAGAATGAAGGAGATCAATGCGACGCCTGTCACGCCGTACGTCTCGAAGCCATCGGCGGAAGGTCCTACGCTGTCGCCTGCATTGTCACCCACGCAGTCCGCAATGACGCCGGGGTTGCGCGCGTCGTCTTCCTTGATGTTGAAGACGATCTTCATCAGGTCGGCGCCGATGTCGGCGATCTTTGTGAAGATACCGCCGGCGATACGCAGCGCGGATGCGCCGAGCGACTCACCGATTGCGAAGCCGATGAACACCGGACCGGCGTAGCTGCCGGCCTGCGAGATACGTCTTGCAAGTCTCGTAAATCAGCTCGGACACATCACGCATCGACTTGTGAACCGGCAAGGCCGCGAGGTGCCGATACACGAGTGCCCCGAAGACCAGGCCTCCGAGGCACACCAGCAAACCGATGCTGAGAAGAGCCGTTCCGCTCATTCCCAGGAACTGCGCAGTCGACAGATCGGGGAGAATAAGGTTTGCTTCACCACCCGCGTGCTCGACCTCCTGCAGGAAACTCAGCATGAGGCCCCCAGGGCAATAACGCTCTGTCCTGTCATCAGACATTCCTTCGTGTCGGGTGGTTTGTACGGAATGGCAGCGGTTGCGAGCGCCCCCGCCGAGGCGTGATAGTGACGGCTGGAAGCGACCGCCGCAAGCAAGGCGGTGTCATCCTGTGCGAGTGCTCGCAGCCGTCCTGCATGGGCGTGATCCGCCTGCTCCCGCCGTCCGACTAGAACCGCAGATCCACGCCGATGCCGCCAGAAAACCGGCTGCGGGATCGATCGCCGGGCAGCTTCTCCCGCTCTGCGCCAGCAGACCAGCGCAGCCCGGTTGCCGCGCTGACGCTGTGCCGCCCCTCGAGTCCCGCGTGGATGGCGCTGAGACGGTCCAGCTCCTGCGCGGTGATCTGCTCATTCGGAACCCGACCGCCGCCGACTCTCAATCCGATCCACTCGCTCTCGTCGGCCAGGTATCGCCGCACGTGGAGATTCGCGGAAAGCTGGACATCACCGTTCATCGATGAGACGAACGGACGGAGTGCGACGTAGTGCCCGCGAGGATAGAGGGCTGCGGAAGCTGTAAAGAACGTGATATCGCGGGCATCGAATGCGAGGTAGCGGACACCGGCGGACAACTCCAGCCCGCGAGCAGCAACGGCGAAGATCTCGCCTCCGAGACGCAGGTCGGGGAAGAGTTCGGACGAGGCGCCGCCGGCACCGAGAAAGAGATACACCTTGTCGCCGATGCGCGGATAGCTCTCGATCTCACCTTGCGCACCGACCTGTCCGTAACGCCGTGCAACAGTGGCGCGCCCGATAAGCGAACCCCACGCGGCTCGCCGGTTGAGCTCGAGCGCGCCGAGGTGCCACGGATGAAGACCATCCTCGAACGCGGTGATCGTGTAGTCCAGTGAGGCGGTGGTCTGCGCGGACTGCGCGGCCTGTGCGCTCGCGGGGAGGCCGGTGCGGAGCAGAAACGCCGTCGCCAACAAAACACTGATACCTGCACGCTCGAGCATGATCATCACCGATCGCCTTCGGAGGAATTTGGCTTCGTGGCTGCGGTCTGGAAGCCGCGTCGTTCCATGGCACCCCAGTCGCGTCTGCCGCGCAGATACTTCCAGAGACCTTGCAGTCGCCACAAAACAGTAAGCTGCCGGTATCCGAGGTTCTCGACCAGCGTCCAGCCGAGCAGGCGAAGCTGGTCGATCGGGCGGCTGTATCGATTAAAGCTGACGGCCTCGAGCACGAGCGTGGCCGCGGTGAGAACTGCGCCGAGACCGTAGGCGGCGAGGAAGAGCAGCAGCGCAAAATGCCAGTCGATCGCGCCCATCGCGAGTGCGAGGAACGTGGCGATGAAGCCCACTGCCTCGACAACGGGGGCGAGCAGTTCCACCAGCACGAAGTACGGCATGGCCACGAGCCCGAGCGCGCGATAGCGCGGATTGAAAATCGTGTCGCGATGACGCCAGAGCACATCCGCGAGTCCGCGGTGCCAGCGATCACGCTGTCGACCGAGCACACGGAGCGTCTCCGGTGCCTCGGTCCACGCCACCGGGTCGGGAACGAACGCGATGCGATGCAGTCCGCCCGTTTCATAACCGCGCCGCCGCAAGCGCAGCACGAGCTCCATGTCCTCGCCGACCGTCTCGTGCAGGTAGCCACCTGCTGCCATGACGGCATCTCTCTGGAACAGACCGAACGCGCCGGAAATGATGAGATTGCCGCCGAGCCGGTTCCAGCCAAGGCGTCCGAACAGAAAAGCGCGCAGGTATTCGACGACCTGAAAGCCCGCGATGGCGCGACGCGGAACGCGGGCCTGTACCACCACACCGCCTCTCACGTCAGATCCGTTGGCAATGCGAATCGTGCCTCCTGCGGCGAGCACGTCATCGCGCATGAGGAACGGCCTGACCATGCGCTGCAACGCATCGGGCTCGATGAGTGTGTCGGCATCGATGGCACAGACAAGCTGGCCGGTCGCGATGTTCAACCCTGCATTCAGCGCGTCCGCTTTGCCCCCGTTCACCTTGTCGGCCACGACCAGGTTCGGACAGGTCGAGGAGTAGTAAAGGGTGTGAATGGGCTGCGACGGGATGAGCTTCTGGTAGATCGGATGCACGGCCACGAGACCGAAATGCTGCCGAAGCACATCCATTGTGGAGTCCCTGGAACCGTCATTGACGACGACGACTTCGAGATTCGGGTAGTGTAGAGACAACAGCGCTCGCAGGCTCTGCTCGATGGTGGCCTCTTCATTGTAGGCCGGGGCCAGCAGGGTGATGACAGGCGACATCGCGGAGCCGAGCAGCCGTGTACGATCCTCGCCGGCCGAGAGCAGCCGGTGCATCCGCATTTCGAGGGATGCGCTGACGAGCAGGACGAGATAGATCCCGTTCACGAACAGGAAGTACGCGAAGATCGCCCACTCGAGGCGAACGAGGGCAAAGGAGATGAACGCGATCACAGGCCGGCCTCCGCTCCACGGGGAAGCTCGAGCACCTGACGGGCCATGTCCGCTGCGAACGCATCCGTGTCCTCGCGCATACGGAGCAGCAGCAGCCGTCCGGGCGCACCCATCCTGCGGAGGGCAAGACCGGCGTTGTGCCGAACGTCCCACGAAGAGTCACGTAGCAGCTCCGCGACGGCGGGAGCAGAAGGCCAGTGGGCGATTCTCCCGAGTCCTCGCACGGCTGCAGTTCGCACCTCGGCGGCGTCATCCCGCAGTGCGGCCGCGAGCGCATCCGCTGCGTTCGGCCCACCAACCGCACCCAGCAGCTGCACGGCGAGTACGCGCACGGCAGGCATCGGGTCATTGCACAAGCGCACGGCCGGTTCGACCAGAGAGGGCTGGGCGATGGCGATGCCGACGCGCAAGGCGGGCAAGGCGCGAGCGCCATTCCGCTCGCGCAGCGTTGCTGCGAGCGGCTCCACTGACGCGCGGCCGATACGGAGCAGTGCGTCCTGCACCGCGTAGCGGGAAAGCGTGCTGTCGTCATCGAGAAGCGGAAGGAGTGCGGCCGCGACATCGGGATGCGGGTACTGACCGGCCCATTCTGCCGCCTGCGCACGCACCGCAGGATTGGGATCACGCAGGAGCATCAGGAAGTCGTTGCCTTCGACCTGAAGCTCCTGCAGCTGCCTTGCGGCGTGCAGGCGGCGCGACCAGCGCCGGCTCGCGAGTCCCTTGCGGGCGCGCTTGTCCAGGCCGATAAGTGTCGCCACGCGCGCCACGTTCGCCCGCGCGTCACCCGTAAGGCTGCCGGCCAGGTCAACCAGCATTCGCGACTGCATGGAACCGGGTGCGCTCCGCAGAACCCGCAGGAAATGACCCTCCGCATCACCACCGGTTACGATCGCGCTGAGTGCAATGCGTGAACGACGCAGAATCGATTCGTTGCGCTGCTGCAGGGCCGCGCGCCAGTACGCGTGCGCGAGGAGAAAAAGGACGCAGGCACCGAAGGAAGCGCCGAAGACGATCAGCGTGACCTTGAGGATCAGATCGAGCGGGATGTCACCCATCCTGAAGGAGTGTCCTGATCCGCTGGAGCAGAACCGCGACACTGAACGGCTTGGCCACGTGATCCCGCGCACCGAGCTCGAGCGCCATGAGAATCTCCCGTTCCGTCGAACGCGCAGTCAGCATCACCACGCGGCTGGTTCGCAGCACATCGTGACGGCTCAGCTCACGCAGGACCGTCATGCCATCGCGGCCGGGCAGGTCCACGTCGAGCAGAATCACGCGCGCGGTCGTGCTGCGCATCGGTCCGGCAAGCTGCGTGATCGCATCGTCGCCATCGGCGATGTGAAGCGTGCTGTATCCCTGAACCCGTAGGGCGTGAAGCAGGAGCTCCGCAAGAACGGCGTCATCCTCCACCACCACTACATCAACTGACCGCGAGCCGCTGTCGTCGGGCGCGAGGGAGTGGTCGTCGGTCCGGGTGGGGGCGGCGGACGGGGTAGCCGCACCCGAAGCGCCCGGCCGGGAAAACGCGGTGGTCCGTCCAAGGCGGTTCTCGATCCGCATCACAAGCTCGGCACCGTCCGCGGATTTCGCGAGATAATCATCGGCGCCGGCGGCGAAGATCGCCTGGATACTCACAGGATCGGTGCGCCCGGTCAGAAACAGTACGGGCACCATCCGCCACTTATGATCACTGCGCAGCACGCGGCACAGCTCGACGCCGTTCAGGCCCGGCATGTCGAAGTCGAGCACGATCAGATCCGGCGACGCGCGGCCCAGTGCATCCCAGAAACGGGCTGGATTACTCTCTGTAAAGACGGTCATCCCGCGGTTGGAGAGTTGCGCTTCGGTCCAGCCGAGCAGCGCCGTGTCATCGTCCACGACCAGAACCCGCGCGCCGGCGAACGGATCCCGCGACCCTTTCACTCCCAGCCCATCCATGATTTCGGAAGCACTGGCAGCCCTCGGGAAAAAAGCGACCGCGCCCCGGCGCGCGGCCGCGATCCGCTCCGCGAAGCTGTCCGCCGCACCAACGATTACGACCGTTCTGTGGTCGCCCGCCATCGCGACCAGACGCAGGACGTCCGCCTGCTTTGGCGCAGCCGCCAGATCAAGGACAACGCCCGAACCGCCACCGAGCTTCAGGGTTTCGCCCGCCGATTCAGCGTCGCGAATCCGTTGCACCCGCACACCGCGGCCCGCCGCCTCAGTCTCCAGCCGCTCCGCCAGATCGTCGTCAGATGTCACGACCAACGCAGGTTCCAGATCCGGCGACGGATCGACGGGTTCGTGGTCCCGACCGGACTCGAGGGCGGCACGCAACGACACAACCCGCTCGCTCATCTGGAGTCTGGAGGCGGCAGACAGGGGGTCGTCACCCTCCAGAAGACGCTCTATCACCAAGGCGTGCTCCGATGCCTTGCCGAAGCCGTAAACGCCGAGAGAACCGGCGAGCTTGTGCGCGGCACGCTCCGCTTTCCGCCGGGCATCAGATGACAACTCGCCTGAAAGCACAGAGATGGCCGCGTGGTCCAGCTCGTCCAGACGCGCCAGGATCACACCGCGGTACTTCTCCCACAGTGCCGCGACCGCTGCGCCGACCTGCGGCCGGCCCCTGTCGTCGTTCACTGCATCCCTTCGCTTGACACCGCCAGAATCATCCTGATTAGATATGCATAATCGGACCACAGATCATCGTCCTCCACCGGACCGGACACGTCTATACACGAAAATACCCGTCCGCCGGTCCGGCGGCGAACGCGACGGGCACCAAGGTCCCCGCTTTGCGCCGCCTGGATGGTCGATGGAAAACGGGATATAACCACACGGTCACTCTCCATGGCCGAATCCCGAAGTCCCTGACATAATTGGCGCCGGAGCTATATCTTGGTCCAGGCGGCCCGACCGGCTCCCATGCGGGGACGGCCGGGCTTCCCGATCATTACCTCCGAATCCCAGCCACCCGCAGGCGGCCCATGTCACTCGTAGCTGTGGCGACACAGAAATATCCGGACGTCGAAAATCACATCGGTGGCGCAGGTGTGCCCTCCGATTGTCAGCGGATGCCGGTTTACAATCCATCGACGGGCGAAGTCATCTCCCAGGTTCCTCTCTCGGGCCGGCCGGAGGTCGACGCGGCCGTTCGAGCGGCGAAGCAGGCATTGCCCGGCTGGTCCGGCACGCCGATCAAGGAACGCGTCCAGATCTTCTTCCGCTATCGCCAGCTCCTGGAGCGTGACCTCGACGGGCTGGCCGCCCTGGTCACGGAGGAGAACGGGAAGGTGGCGGGCGAAGCCGAGGCCGAGGTCTTGAAGTCGATGGAGCTGACGGAGTTCGCCGTCTCGCTCCCCCAGATCACGTCCGGCGAGGTGCTGGAAGTGAGCCGCGGAGTGGAGTGCCGTGTGGAACGCAACGCGGTCGGCGTGGTCGCGTCGATTACGCCGTTCAACTTCCCGAACATGGTGCCGAACTGGACGATTCCAAACGCACTGGTGCTCGGGAACTGCATGATCCTGAAGCCATCCGAGCTGGTGCCACTGAGCGCGAACCGGATTGCGGCGCTGCTCGAGGAGGCCGGCCTGCCCACTGGCGTGCTGAATGTGGTGCACGGCGGAACGGCGGCGGTCGAGGCGATCTGTGATCATCCCGACATCTCTGCGGTGAGCTTCGTCGGGTCGACTCGCGTGGCGCAGATTGTTTACCGTCGTGCGACGTCCAACCTGAAGCGCGCGCTCGCATTGGGTGGTGCCAAGAACCATCTGATCGTGCTTCCCGACGCGGAGATCGAGATGACATCGAGCAACGTCGTTGCATCGATGGCCGGCTGCGCGGGTCAGCGCTGCATGGCGGCGTCCGTGATGGTCGCAGTCTCAGACATGGATCCGATCATTGCGCGCCTCGTCGAACACGCCCGCGCGCTCGTGCCCGGCCGATCCATGGGTCCCGTCATCTCGGCGGAAGCAAAACAGCGGATCGAACGGTATATCACCGAAGCGGAGGAGGCCGGCGCGAAGGTGCTTCTGGATGGCCGCAACACCACCGTGCCCGGTCGCGAGGGTGGATACTTCGTCGGTCCGACCGTCATCGACCACGTGACGCCGCAGATGCGCATCGCACAGGAGGAAGTGTTCGGCCCAGTGCTCGCGATCATCCGGACCACGAACGTCGACGAAGCGATCGCGATCGAGAACAGCTCACCGTACGGCAATGCTGCATCGGTGTACACGGAGAACGGCGGCCTGGCGCGTTACGTAACGGACCGCGCCAGTGCAGGCATGGTCGGTATCAATGTGGGTGTACCGGTACCGCGTGAGCCGTTTTCATTCGGTGGCTGGAACGATTCGAAGTTCGGTGTCGGCGACATCACGGGCCGAGGCTCGATCGAGTTCTGGACGCAATCGAAGAAATTTACGACGAAGTGGAACCGCGAAGCGGGCACCAACTGGATGTCATAGCAACAGGGGAGGCGAACATGAGTGCTGATACGAGCGTAAATTTCACGGGGATCCGTTTCGAGAACCCGTTCCTGCTGTCTTCCGCTCCGCCGACGGAGTCCGAGGCGAACATCATGCGGGCGTTCGATGCCGGATGGGGCGGCGTCGTTGCGAAGACCATCGGGCTGCACCCGGTCGTGAATGTCTTCGGTGCCAAGACGAAGTTCAATCGTACATCACCGTCCAACGCGGTCTCCATGAAGAAGCAGGCGGGGGCAACGCTGCATTCGTCATGGAACTGGGAGCTGATCTCGGACAAGGGCATCGACTGGTGGGTGCCACGACTGGAGCGCATCAAGCAGGCGCACCCCACCAAGGTCCTGATTGCTTCGATCATGGCCGGCTCCGGTAATGACAAGGAGATCCGGAACTGGCAGCTGCTGGCGGAAGCGTGTCAGAACGCCGGCGTCGATGGTCTCGAGCTCAATTTCTCCTGTCCGCACATGGACCGTAAGGACATGGGCTCGAACATTGGCAAGGACGAAGGTCTCTGCTCGGTGGTTGCAGAAGCAGTAAAGGAAGTCGCACGCGTTCCCGTCTGGTGCAAGCTTACACCGTCGACGACGGACATTGCACTCGAGGCAGGCGCCTGCTTCCGCGGCGGCGCTGATGCAATCGTGTCATCCAATACGTTCCCCTCGCTGCCGAGCATTGATCCCGACACGCTCGAGTTCGAGATCAACGTGGACGGCCTGGTATCAAGCGGCGGCCTCGGTGGACCTGCGATTCTGCCGCTGTCACTCGCGAAAATGGCGCAGCTCACGCGTGCGTATCCCGACAGGAGCTTCTCGGGTATCGGCGGTGTGTCGAGCTTCCGCGAGGCAATGAACTACTTCCTGCTGGGCTGCGGTACCGTACAGGTGTGCACGTCCGCGATGCTGGATCAGGCCATCGGGCCGAATGTGATCCGGGGCCTGGTGCAGGGTCTGTCCGAGTTCATCGAGCGGAACGCAGACAAGGGATGGACGAACGTGGAGGACTTCCGCGGCATCCGTCGTGACCGCATTGTCGCGCAGTCAGAGATCCGTCGTCCGACCGACAGTGACTACCATGGCGGCATCGAGATGGAAGGTTATGCGCAGGCGGCCGAAGCGGCGATGGCATGAGCACCATGACGGGCGTGCCCGCAGAGGCGGTCGTTTCGTCGCGGGACGGCGTGCCAGTGATGCCGCCGTGCGCGCACACGCCGCGACCGTACGACGGTCCGTCGCGTGCGGAGGTGCTGGCCATGCGTCGGCAGCATGTGAATCCGGCGCTGTTCACACTGTACCGCGAACCGCTGCTGATCGTCGAAGGTCACATGCAGTGGCTGTTCGATGAGACCGGTCGCAGATATCTCGATCTGTTCGCCGGGATTGTCACGGTCTCGTGCGGTCACTGCCACCCGAAGGTGACGAACGCAGTGGTGGAGCAGGCGGCCACTCTGCAGCATACCACGTCGATCTATCTGCATCCGAACCTGCCACTGCTCGCGAAGAGACTCGCGTCCAAACTGCCGCCCGGGATGGATGTCACATACTTCGTGAACGCCGGCAGTGAGGCGAATGACCTTGCCATCACGATGGCCCGTCTGTTCACCGGCAACCATGATGTCGTTGCGCTGCGCAACGCATATCACGGCGGATCTCCGAGCAGTATGGGACTCACGTCCCATAACACCTGGAAGTACCCGACACAGCAGAACAGTGGAGTTCACCACGCCATCTCGCCGGACCCGTACCGCAGTCCCTTCACGGGTTCTCCGGACGAGATTGCGAGCAAGAGCGCAAACGAAATCCGCGAGATCATCCGCTACTCGACGCCGGGCCGCATCGCCGCGTTCATCGCGGAGCCGATCCAGGGCGTAGGCGGCGCCACGATGGGTGCTCCCGGCTACCTGCGTGAGGCATATGCCATCGCGCGGGAATACGGCGGTCTCTGTGTCGCGGACGAAGTGCAGACAGGATTCGGCCGCACGGGCGACAACTACTGGGGGTTCGAGAACTTCGGCGTGGTTCCGGACATCGTGACGATGGCGAAGGGGATCGGCAACGGCATGCCGCTGGCCGCCGTATCCACGCGCATGGAAGTCGCGCGCACACTCACACAGCGCGTTCACTTCAATACATTCGGCGGCAACCCGATGTCCATGGCAGCTGGACTCGCCGTGCTCGACGTCATCGATGAAGAGGGACTGCAGGAGAACAGTCGCGTTGTGGGCGGCCGGTTGAAGCGCGGTCTCGAGCGTCTCAAGCAGAGCCACGCGCTGATCGGTGACGTTCGCGGGATGGGCCTGATGCTCGGCGTCGAGCTCGTACGTGACCGCGCCTCGCGGGAACCCGCAAAACAGGAAACGCTGGATGTCCTCGAGCAAGCCCGCGAGATGGGCGTACTGCTCGGCAAGGGCGGCCTGGACGGAAGCGTACTGCGAATCAAGCCGCCCATGTGCATCACAGAGGATGATGCGGACTTCGCGATCGACGTCCTCGACCGCGCACTTAGCGCGGCAGCGCCCGCATAGGAGCACCATGAGCTTTACGAAAGTCGTGCGCGGCGGCACCGTGGTGACACCCGCCGGCGCCAGCATCGCCGACATCGGTATTGACGGCGAGCGGATCAGTGCGATCGCGTCCGGTCTCGATATCACCGGTGCCGACGTCATCGACGCAACTGGCCATTACGTCATTCCCGGTGTGCTGGATGTGCACGTGCACCTCGAACTGCCGTTCTGCGGGACCGTGTCGTCCGACGATTACCGGACGGGGACACGAGCCGCTGCGAGGGGTGGTGTCACGACACTGATCGATTTCGCGATCCCGTACGCCGGCGACTCGCTGGGTGACGCGGCCGACAACTGGGCGGCGAAGGCAAAGGACAAAGCGCTCATCGACTACACATTCCACATCTGTATCACACGATGGGATGAGCACAAGGATCAGATCCAGGGCATGGTCGAACGCGGGTTCACCACGTTCAAGGAGTTCATGATCTACGAGTCGGAAGGCTGGCAGTCCGACGACCGCGCATTGTTCGGGACGCTCGAGAAGATGCGAGACCTGGGCGCGATGCTGCTCGTGCATGCGGAGTCGTCACGCGTGCTCGACGAACTGATCGCTCGGCACCACACGCCCGAGCTCATGAAGCAATACGGCGCCCGGCTCCACGCCATGACCCGGCCCAACTTCATCGAAGCCGAAGCGATTCAGCGCGCAGTCACGTGGTGTGAAGCGACGGGCGGCCAGCTGTACATCGTGCACATGTCGACGGCAGAAGGCACAGAAATCGTGAAGGCCGCACAGTCCCGCGGCGTGCCGGTGCTTGCCGAAACGTGCATTCAATACCTGGTCCTCGATGACGAAGTCTTTGCGCGCGAGGACGGCCACCTGTTCGCGTGCTGCCCGCAGCTGAAGAAACCGGCGGATTCGGAACGCCTCTGGCGAGGCCTGCGCGACGGCACAGTGTCCGTGGTTTCCACCGACACGTGCACGTTCACGCGCGAACAGAAGGCGATGTGGGAGGGTGACTGGACGAAGATTCCGATGGGCATGCCGGGACTGGAAACACTGCTTCCGCTGACATACACGCACGGTGTACTCGGTGGCCGCATCAGCATCGAAGACATGTGTCGCAACCTGTCGACGAACCCCGCGAAGATCATGGGCCTCTATCCCCGGAAGGGAGCGATCGAGGTGGGCGCAGATGCCGACCTCGCGATCATCCACCCGACCCATACAATCAAAGTCGATCCGTCCACCATGGAGACGAATGCCGACTGGTCACCCTTCAATGGCTGGGACCTGGCCGGGTTCGCGCGCACGACTCTGTCACGCGGAGAAGTCATTGTCGACAACTACATCGTGACTGGGCGTGAAGGGCGTGGCCAATGGCTGGCGCGCACGAGCGCCGGTCTGTCCCTGCCGCGAACACCCATTTCAATCGGAGTGCACGCATGAGCACGGTAGCGCCGCCGATCCATGACGTGATTATTACCGAGCATACGGACGAGATGCAGTCGAGTCCCCTGTGGAACGCCGACCTCGCCCCGACCGCACCCGAATCACGCACATGGTCCACATACCATATCGCCGCGCTGTGGATCGGCATGAGTGTCGTCATCACAACGTACACGCTCGCGTCAGGACTGATGGCGCAGGGCATGACGTGGGCACAGGCGCTCTTCACGATCCTGCTCGGTAACACGATCGTGCTCGGTCCCATGATGCTCAATGCACACGCGGGAACGAAGTACGGCATCTCGTTTCCTGTACTGTGCAGGGCAAGCTTCGGCGTACGCGGTGCGAACATTCCGGCGCTGCTGCGCGCGGGTGTGGCGTGCGGGTGGTTCGGCATACAGACATGGATCGGCGGCCTCGCGCTGAATGCACTGCTGACGGCTGCGTGGCCCGCATGGGCAGGGCTGGAGCAGTCACACTGGATCGCATTCGGCGCATTCTGGCTGGTGCAGGTCGCGATCATCATCAAGGGCACGGAAGGCATCAAAGTGCTCGAGAGCTGGTCTGCACCCGTGCTGCTGCTGGGCGGCCTGTTGTTGCTCATCTGGGCCATCCGCGCGGGTGGTGGACTCGGCAATGTGCTGTCGGAATCGCGGAAGCTGCAGTCCGGGCAGGTTGATTTCTGGGCGATCTTTCCCGCGGCATTGACGGCGTCGATCGGCTACTGGGCGACATTGAGCCTCAATATTCCCGACTTCACGCGGTATGCGAAGTCACAGCGTTCACAGATGCTCGGACAGGCGATGGGTCTGCCACTCACCATGACGGCATTCGCCTTCATCGGCGTTGCAGTCACGGCAGCGACGATGGTGGTCTTCGGACAGGCCATCTGGGACCCGGTCGAATTGATTGCACGCATCGGCAGCCCGCTCGTCATCATTCTCGGCGCATTCGTGATTCTGATCGCGCAGCTCTCGACGAACATGGCTGCGAATGTGGTATCGCCCGCGAATGACTTCTCCAACCTGTCGCCGCGCCGGATCAGCTACGTCACGGGCGGTCTGATCACCGCAGTCCTCGGGATTATGATCATGCCGTGGAAGCTCTACTCGGACGCAGCTGCCTACATCTTCACCTGGCTGATCGGCTACTCGAGCCTCATGGGCGCGCTCGCAGGGATCCTCATTGCCGACTACTGGGTCATACGACGGCAGAACCTTTCGGTACAGGACCTCTTCCGCGTCGAAGGCCGCTACACGTATCGCAATGGGTTTAATCCATGCGCCGTCATTGCGCTGGTCCTGGCGGTGCTCCCCGTTCTGCCCGGGTTCCTCCGCGCAGCCAGTGTGCCGGGCGGCCTGGTGGGCGACCAGAACGTGTTCGACCAGCTCTACACATACGCCTGGTTCGTCACATTCGCCATCGCATTCGCATTGTATATCGCACTCATGCGCGCGACGTCGCGCACGACACACAACCTCGAAGAGAGCTGACAGCACCTATGCCGAATATCGTGAAGTGCGGCCTGATCCAGGCGAAGAACGCGTGTGACACGAGTGAGCCGCTCGAGAAGATCCGCGAGTCCAACGTCGCATTGCATGTGGAGTTGATTGAGAAGGCGGCAGCAGAAGGGGTGAAGATCCTGTGTATGCAGGAAATCTTCACGGGCCCCTACTTCTGTGCGGAGCAGACCACCCGCTGGTACGACGCCACCGAACGCATTCCCGACGGGCCCACCACCAGGCTCATGCAGGAGCTCGCGAAGAAGCACGAGATGGTGATCGTTGTGCCGCTCTATGAAGAGGACGGCACGGGCGTCTACTACAATACGGCGGCCGTCATCGATGCCGATGGAACGTACCTCGGAAAGTATCGTAAGAATCACATCCCGCACTGCGGTCCAGGGTTCTGGGAGAAGTTCTACTTCCGGCCGGGCAACCTCGGATACCCGGTTTTCCAGACGCGCTACGCCCGCGTCGGTGTCTATATCTGTTACGACCGCCACTTCCCGGAGGGCGCACGAGAGCTCGGACTCAATGGGGCGGAAATTGTATTCAACCCGTCCGCTACTGTGGCCGGATTGTCCGAATATCTGTGGAAACTCGAACAGCCTGCACACGCTGTCGCAAATGCCTATTTCGTTGGTGCCATCAATCGTGTAGGTATCGAAGCGCCGTGGAACATCGGCGAGTTCTACGGTCAGAGCTATTTCTGCGACCCGCGCGGACAGATGCTCGCGATAGGCTCGCGGGACCAGACGGAGCTGATCACCGCGGACCTCGACCTGGATACGATCCGGGAGGTGCGTAACGTCTGGCAGTTCTACCGGGACCGTCGACCGGAGACATATACGGGGATCCCGGCCCTGTAGGGGGTGAGGCGGCAAGGCGTCCGACCCCTTGCCGCCGGGTGTTTGAACAAGGGTCGTGACAACCGGGCAGTCACTACATATGTTGTTTCGCGCACCTGACCTTGCCTGAGGTGCGCGCCTGCGGCAACCGCTGCGGGTATTCCGACGTCCAATAGGAATCCTGTCGATAGATCGACTGGAGCTGCCATTCGTGGTCTGGCGATCTGCACGCGCGCGGCAGTCGTGCGTTATGACAATGCTATTTACCCGTGCTAGTGGAGCTGCAATGTCTTCGTGGTTGGATTCGATCCCCAGACGAGTCGTCCTCATGCTGGCGGTGGTGCTCGCCGTCGCATTCACCTCGGTTCCCGCAGCGGCCCAGACGGATGTGATCCGCGGGAAGGTCACGGGTTTCGACGGCAATCCGCTGGTCGGCGTGCAGGTGACGGCGACGTCCATCCCGGGCAATGTGACGCGTCCGGCGACCACGAACACGTCGGGCAGCTATCAGCTGGCGTTCCCGGGTGGGTCGGGTGACTACATCATGAGCTTCTCGATGGTGGGGTAC
>JBBSJG010000022.1:0-24668 GCA_038257485.1 Longimicrobiales bacterium
CAGAGATCATTCGGCGGAGGAACTCGGCCTGGATCGCGGTTTCCTCATGCCCCGACAGCAGCTCGAGGATGTTGCAAAGAGTGGTGCGAAGAAACCGGCGGACCTGGGTTCCGTGCCCGACATGCGGCGGTGGCAGATCGAGGCGATGGGTGAGCAGCTGCTTACGGTCCTGACGACCTGAGGCGCTCCTAACCCTGCCAGGGGTCGATGCCGAACGTGATGTAATCACCCGGGTTGCCATCGCCTCCGGCGACGAGGCGATCCAGCTCCGCGAGGGTGCCTTCACTTTCACCCGCCCCGGCTGCGGCCTGGCGGATCGCCGCGAGCAGGGGCTTGAGTTCCTTCGCTTTCAGGAGGACGTACGCGCGCGGCGAGTCGCCACCGCCTCGCGGGATAATGACGAGGTCGACGAGGTCGGTCTCCTGCGATATCTTCCACACGTCCGCGGTTTTCTTGAGCAGTTTGTCCGCGGTCTTTACGTCGGCATGCAGTGCACGCACCATCTTCTGCGCCTCGCGGTCGCCCGACTGGCCTCGCTGGCGTGACAGGCGACGACCGAGAACGTCGGCAGCATCGACCTCGCGTTTCGCGACCGCGTGCGACAGCAGTTCGCCAACGTAGGCATACATACCAAGTACGACAGGCACCGGATCCAGGGCGATCCGCATAAGACCTCCGTCTGACATATTTTGGATAACACGGGCGACGCGATAGCCGCGGACCCAAGTTGTGGATCACGGATCGGCGCGTCAATCAGGAGGCACCATGTCAGGACTGTATCGAAATCAGCTTCATTCCGGCGCTCGCTGGGCCGTCGTGGCAATCGCGGGGCTTGCGCTCGGCGCGTGCAAGGATTCGGGCTTACCGGGCAAGAACCTCCCGCTGAACGAGGGGATGCAGGCGGAGTGGCGGTACGCTGCATATGAGAAGACACCGGCAGCCGCCAAGGTCATGACGCTCGAGGGTCACCGCTGGCAGATCACCGGTGCGCAGGAGACCGTACCGACGCGCATGCTCCGCTCCGTCGCCACAGTCAACGGCGCCGAAGTGTTCTCGCTCAAGTGGGATGAAGCGCCGTACGACCGTCTCTACACGGCGGGCGAGAATGGTCGGTATTCGGTGATCGCGAATATTGACTGACGTGACCGCGGGTACGGCTGACCGCGCCTGCGGCGCTGGCGAAGGGCGGACCGCGCCTGCGGCGCTGGCGAACGGCGAAGGTTTTGAGGGTGAGAAAGGAAATGGCGGCCCGTAACATGGGGCCGCCATTTTTTTGCCTATGATCAGTCAGCGTATCAGCCGCACTCGCTGTAGCCACAGGACATGCACTTCACGCAGCCTTCGCTGAACTGGAGGTCCGACTTGCATTCGGGGCAGGTGCCGATGAACGTCTCGCCCGGGTTGTAGTCGAAGTCCATCTGTGACACTGCATCCATCTGCACATTGAGTGCGGCGGCGGGCAGCGGCATCGGCAGCAGTTCCTGCTGGACGCCTTCCTTCTCACGCTCGTGCTGCGCCAGCGCCTGTGCGATGGCGTCCGGCACAGAGAGCACCTTGTTCGGACCAATGCCGACGGCGCGGTCGCAGGAGATGCCGCGCAACTGCTGATAGATGTCCGTCATCGGGATGCCGCTGCGCAGGCCGAGCGAGATCAGGCGACCGATGGCTTCCACATCGGCCATCGCGGCGCCGCCGGCCTTGCCGAGCGTTGCAAAGACTTCGAACGGACGGCCCGTCTCGTCTTCATTGATGGTCACATACAGGTCCCCGAGCGGGCTCGGCAGACGACGCGTGGTGCCGCGAAGCGCGGACGGGCGATTGCGCTTGTGGCGGCGCATCTGGTTGCGCTCCTCCGACTCGCGCAGTGCATGCTTCAGCTGCTCGATCGAATGCTCATACCGGTGCAGCTGTTCGCGCGCATCGGCGAGTTGCGCCTCGACGTCGGCATTGCTGGCCGCCGGCGAGCTGGCTTCCTTCACCGTCGTCTTGCCAGTCGACAACACCTGCATCGGACGCGATGCATCGCGATAGACCGTCACGCCCTTGCAGTTCAGTTCGTACGCCATCAGGTAGATCTCGCGCACATCCTGCTCCGTCGCTTCACGCGCGAAGTTGCATGTCTTCGAGATGGCCGAATCGACGAACTCCTGGAACGCCGCCTGCGTGCGGATATGCCACTCCGGCGAGATGTCGTGCGCGGTGACGAATACCCGCTGCATCTCGGCCGGCACCTGCGCGAAGTGGATGTGGCCTTCTTCCGCGATTTTCGTCATCAGCTCTTCGGAATACCAGCCCTGCGCTTTCGCAATCGCCACGAATTCCTTGTTCACATCCGGCATCAGCACGCCAGCCTGATTGCGCATGAACGCGACGGCGAACAGCGGCTCGATGCCCCCGGAGCAATCGGCGAAAATGGAAATTGTACCGGTCGGTGCAACCGTATTCACGTTGCAGTTGCGCAGGCGCCGCATCGGGCGGATACGTTCACCCTGATTGTCGCGGGCGCACAGCTCGTCGGGGCCCCAGATGCTTTCTTCCCATGCCGGGAACACGCCACGGGTCTCGGCAAGCCGCTCCGATGCGCGCTTGGACTCTTCATCGATGAACCGCATGATCTCGCGCGCGACTTCAATGCCTTCTTCACTGTTGTACGGCACGCCGATCTTCACGAGCAGGTCCGCGTACCCCATCAGTCCCAGGCCGATGCGGCGGATCTTGTGCGCGAGCGCCTCGATCTCCGGCAGCGGGTAGTTGTTCGCGTCAATGACGTTGTCGAGGAAGTGCGTCGACAGGTGGACCGCCTGGCGCAGCGACTCCCAGTCGATGCGATCCTGCCACGCCATCACATCATTTTCCGCGATGTTGTGCTTCACATACAGACCGACATTCACGCTGCCGAGGTTGCACACGTCATACGGCAGCAGCGGCTGCTCGCCACACGGGTTCGTCGCCTCGTAGCTGCCGAGCTTCGGGACCGGGTTGTAGTGGTTCGCACGGTCGATGAAGAACACACCCGGCTCACCCGTGGCCCACGCGCCATGCACGATGAGGTCGAAAATCTCGAGCGCATTGTCATGACCGACCACTTCCCCGCTCCGCGGGCTGATCAGGTCGTAGGACGTGCCCGCCTTCACGGCCTCCATGAACGCATCCGTCACAGCCACGGAGATGTTGAAGTTCGTGATCTGCGTGACATCGAGCTTCGATGTGATGAACTCACGGATATCCGGATGGTCGACACGCAGGATGCCCATGTTCGCGCCACGGCGAGTGCCGCCCTGCTTCACAACCTCCGTCGATGCGTCATACAGCTTCATGAAGGAGACCGGGCCGCTCGCAACGCCCATCGTCGACTTCACAACATCATTGGTCGGGCGCAGACGGCTGAAGCCGAATCCCGTGCCGCCACCGGACTGGTGCACGAGCGCCATGGACCGCAGCGTGTCATAGATGCCGTCATTTCCGTTCGACAGCGAGTCTTCCACTGGCAGAACGAAGCACGCGGACAGCTGGCCAAGCGGACGGCCGGCATTCATCAGCGTCGGCGAATTCGGCTCGAACAGGCGCTGGGTCATCAGGCGATAGAACTCACGGGCCACCGTCTCCACGCCGCCTTCGCTCGCACCATATTTCGCATCCTCGGCTGCGATCGTGCGCGCGACCCGCCAGAACATCTGCTCCGGTTCTTCCACCGGACGACCCTTTTCATCCTTCTTCAGGTAACGACGGGCCAGAACGATGCGTGCGTTGTCAGACAGATCTGCACGAAGCAGGTCATCTGGGAGGACATCGGCGGGGCTTTGAACGGCGCGAGACTCTTTGCTCATGTTTCCCTCGGACGGCGGCTATGGGACGAAAACGGGCGGACCCGATATGGTGCGATGCTGAAGCAAAAAAACTGACTCTGGTGGAAATCCGGAGAACGTCCAAATCCGGGTCTGTCAAGGACCTGCAACAATTGCGACTCGACTGCGGCCGACCCAATATCTTGTGGGGCGTCCATCATACAAACGCTACGGCTTGTGGTCAAGGGAAATTTCGTCGCGAACTTTTCCACCGTTGTTGATACCTCGAAAAGTGCTGATATCGCCTCACTTTTTCGAGTTTTCCACGGACGTCGTGTGGGAAAAGGGGACTGTGGGAAATCGGCCAGAACCGCCCGAATCAGGAGTTCTGGCCGATCCGGCCGGTTCAGCGGGCTTTCTTGCGGGCGGCTGCGCGGCGTTGTTCGCGGTTTCCCGCCTCGTTCCCCGGCAGTTTGGGGTCGGTCGCCTTGCGCGGTGCCTTCGGCACCTTGGGTTTCGGCGGCTTGGTCTGCTCGAATTTTCCGCCCATCCGGCTACCTGGCCCTTTCCTTCAGAAAGATTTCGAGAGCGCGCAGATGTGCGCGTGCGACGCGTTCGTGGACGGCAGGGTTACGCAGCGCGGCTTCCTGTTCCGGGATCATGAGGAAGCTGGTCTCTGTAAGGACAGCGGGCATCCAGGTGGCGCGCACGAGTGCGAGGTCTGCGCGTCCGATGCCGATGTCCCGCAACCCGAGTGCGGCGAGGATCTCGGCCTGCATGAGGCGGGCGAGACGGACGGACTGGGGGTGGAAGTAGTAGACGCTCGTGCCGTTGTTGCGGAACGGATTCACGCCGTCAGGGAATGCGTTGTTGTGAACAGAAACGAGAATGTGTGCATTGGAGTCGGCGGCCATCTGGGGGCGAGCGCCGAGCTCGACGGGTGAAGCGTCGGTGCGTGTCATGAGGACGCGTGCGCCGGCCGCAAGCAGCAATTCCCGCAGCTTGAGCGAGATGCTCAAGTTTGCTTCTGCTTCAGTGAGTCCGGTCGGCCCGATGGCCCCGCCCGGCGGGTGTCCGGGATCGACTGCTACGAGGATGCCGCGCAGCGGGTTGTGCACATCGATCATGGGGGGCCGGCGGATCCTGAGGATCAGGCCGCCTGCCGCGTCGAAGAACGTGTCATAGCCCCACACATCGCGCGTGAGATTGACGGTTACCCGGTAGACGCTGTCGGCAGGCTGCGACCACGCAGCACGATCGATGAGCGGATCGAGGGTTCCGTACTGAAAGAAATCGACTTTGCTGATGGCACCGAATACGTCGATGCTGATCGTGTGCGCGTCCACGGTGACCTGGAACGGCAGCAGTTCGGGCAGTGGGATGCGCAGATCGATATAGTCGCGCTGGGCGATGAATCGCACGGATGCAATGCCACCGCCAGGCGTCGGTGTCCCAGCCGGCTGCAGGCGCATGTCGCCAACCGGAACGTATGCCGAGCGGTTCCCGGCGAGGCGCACCTGATAGAAGCCGTCGCGCTCACCAATGATCTGGAAGCGGGTGCCGCTCGGCCAGAAGTAATGGAACGGCCCGGACGTATCGATGCGACCTCGCGTCCGCCACTCGGCCCCGGCGCTGGAGGGCGCCTGGACGATGCCGACGATCGGGTATGATGCGTCGATGGCGGTCACGTTGAGGCGCGCATTGCTGCGTACCGTGTCCGCGCCGACGATGAGTTCGAAGTAGCCGTTTCGGCGGATCGTGTCGGACGGCGATCGGACGCCGCGAGCGCGCAGTGCTCCGCGAGCGACAGTCGTGTCCGGAGCAAACCATGACGTGGACACGGGCACGGTCCCGCTGTACGTCGCCAACTCCCGCGTGGCAGTCGTTGCGGCGGGTTGCGTCTGGAAATCTGCACCCGCGGGAGAGTCATCTGTGTAATTGCGGTTCTCCACCAGCGGGAACCGCGACCCGCCGGGCGTGACGAATGCCGCGCGACCACCCGCCGTGCCCCGCAGGGACAGCTCGATGCCGGCGCCCTGCGGAACGGCGAGTGCGCCCGCGGGCGTCATCGACACGATGCGGGTCCGTGCAACGCCACCACCGCCTGCGCCCGTCACGCGGACGGGTCGCTGCATCTGCTCCGTCTGCGCGTCCTTCGTCGCCTGCAGGCGATACACGCCGTTCGACGGCACAGGCAGGAACGCCAGGAATGCGCCGTTCGGCGCGACGGGCACTGCGGCACCATTGATGGTCAACGTTGCGCGTCCCGTGCCGACCGATCCGAAGATGAAGTTCGAGTCCCGTGCTGCGATGGCGGCATTGGAATCCGGATAGGCGACGCGAATGCGCAGCGGCCCATCGACCGCGGGGATCGGCGGGAGCGTAGCCCGCTCAGTTCCAGCGGGTGCGGTTGCAGGCGACGGCGTGCCCGCGGGGGGCGCGCTGGATGCGCAGGCGCCGGCGGTCAGTATGGCAAAAATCGTAAGGACGTTCTTCACGTCTCCTCCTGGTGCATTCGGTTGTATCCCCAGTCAGCAAGGGCGGTGCCGCAGTCAGCGGTAGTAGGAAGGGTCACAGGTGACGAATGAGGGTTCCTCGTCGAGAGGCACCGGCTGATCGGGCATGCGTGACGCGCCAGGCAGGATGCCGAACATCGTGGTGCCGCGGCGGTCAAAGCGCTCCGCCATGCAGAACGCCTGCGGTCTTGCAAGCAGAACCGGCGCCAGGTAGGCCTCCGCCAGGCTGCCGCTCAGGCGGTCATAGACGACGTAGCGTGCACCGATCGAGTCCGCCAGCGAGAAGAACGGTGCCGCCTCCATCGACATCGGATAATTGCTGCCGCGGACACCGTTGCTGATTTCATAGAACAGCCGCGGCTTGCGCGAGATGACGACGGCATTCGATGGCAGGTACTGGTTGGACCAGATCGCGGCATCGAAATACGCACGTTCCGTCGGGTGCAGACACGGATACGTCTCGCCGCGCATGTATGCATTCGTGCAGCTGCGTCCGATGGCGATGGACGCATTGAGCGCCGGCATGTCCGCGAGGATGAAGACCGCGGTAATCGCCGCACCGACCGGTACGACATGGCGCGGCGTGATGCGCCGCGCGACACGCGTGAGACCGAGGCCGGCGTAGTACAGGAGGAGCGGGAAGATCGGCATGATGAAGCGCTCCCCCGACCAGACGGCAGGCCAGGCGAGGAGCAGTCCGATGTAGAGTGGCATGAGCAGCTCGGCGACCATTGCACGGCGGAGTCGTACGATCCAGCCGTACAGGGCGAACCCGGTGATCGACACAGCCGCCACACTAAGCAGCATGCCGGTGCGGCCTGCGAGCAGGATCGGGATGTGGGTCGTCGCGTACTTGACTGCGTTCTCACCCATGCGCTTGAAAAAGTCCGCGACACCGATGGTCCCGAGCTCCGGCATGTATGGATTGACGAGCCAGAACTCCTTCGTGTATGCGACACCGCCTGTGTTCTGCGCGCGCAGCCACCACATGAGCGCGAGCGGTGCGAAGATCGCCACAAAGACGGCGAGCTGGCGCCAGCGCCTTCGCCACGCAAACCACAGCACGCATGCGACGACGAGTGGGAGTCCCGCGGAGCGGGTGAAGTACGCGAGGATGGTTGCCGCGATCGCGATCGCCATGCGCGCCCGGTCGTTCGCGTGCAGACGATCGAATGCCCAGAGCGCGACCATCGTGAAGAACCAGAAGGGCACATCAGACAGCAGCCAATGGCTCTGGTCGACAACGCCGGGACTGAACGCCAGCATCAGTGAAACCGCGAGTGCGAGCAAAGGCCGGCCACGTTTGCGGATCCAGAGGAATGTAAATGCGACGGCGGCTGTGCCGATTGCCACCATCACGAGCTTGAGCTGCACCCATGTCGTCAACCCGACAGCCATGCCCGCCGCGAGCATCAGCGGGAAAACGGGCGGATACTTTGTGTGCGGCGGCTGGATGGGGTCGTAGAGATCCGTGTAGCTCTGATTCTCCAGCAGCGACCTCGCCAGTGTCATGTAGTTCGCGCTGTCGCCGCCCGTGTGAGGTTGCGGCATAAACGTGACGAGCGCGAGCAACAGATGCAGGGAGCAGAGCGCGAGCAGAACGACGAGGCTGTGTTCGTGGACGAATGCCGCTATCGCTCCGCGGCCGGCGCTTGCGCGAGGAGAGGCTGACCTGGCGGCCACCGTCGATCGCACACCGGGTTCAGTGGCTGTGGCGCCTCTCGCCGCCTGGCGTCGTGCCGCGCGCGATCCCTTCGACTTGTCCTTCATCAGCGCCCGCTCGCGTGAGCAAGCCACCTCGCGGCGGCCTGCTGCATGATTGCCTCCCCACCCCACGCCGCGACAAGCTGCCGTCCAGGAAGCGGCTCCGCCAGACGGGGGTGCGCGAACAGCAGGATGACTGCATCCGAACGCACGGTGACCGCTGCTTGAATTCGGGCGATCGCCGCTGCGGAAATACCCGGCGCACCCTTCCACGCGCGGATGTCTGCATACACGGCCACGACGGCAGCACGGTCATCGTGCGCGCAATCCGCGGCACGGGGCTCGAACCCCTGTTCACGCAATTCGTCGGTGAACGGATCGCGCGAAGGCGACGGGAACGGACCACCAATGTCGTCGTCCACGGTAACAAGATCGAATTCACGCGGAAGGCCGATGGTGTCCCGCAATGATTGGACAGTCTGCACTGCAACATCGAGCGACCACGCGCGGTCCGGGGTCTCACCCCAGTGTCCAGTCGCGCTGGTGATGGCGCGCTCGGCCGCAGCACGCACGCGCTCGACCGAGTCCGTCACGCGGCGTTCCGGGAGGGACCGGCGGATCTCGGCGTCCAGAGCGTCCGCGACGCTCTCGAAATGCGTTGGATACAGGAGCACGTCGCAGCCGGCGTTCAATGCAGCAATGCCGGCGGTCGCTTCGTCGCCGTCGCACGCATCCAGAATGCCCTGCATCCCCATCCCATCCGTAACGACGAGGCCATTGAAGCGGAGCTCGCGTCGCAGGATGTCATTGATGATGGCATGGGACAGCGTTGCCGCCGTCGTGTCGTCGAGTGACTCGAACACGATGTGTGCCGTCATGATCGCGTCGATACCCGCGTCGATCGCGGCGCGGAACGGCTCGAGGTCCTGCTCGAGCGCGCGTCGGTCTGCCGGAACGCGGGGCAGCACGGCGTGCGAGTCTTCAGTCGTCCGGCCATGTCCGGGAAAGTGCTTGGCGCACGCGAGCACCCCTTCGCTGTGGCAACCGCGTGTCCATGCCGCGACATGGCGTGCGACGAGGGCGGGTGATGCGCCGAAGGAGCGCGTCCCGACAATGGGGTTGCGTGGCTCAAGGTCGACGTCGGAATCCGGTGCAAAGATCCAGTTGATGCCGACGCCCTGCGCTTCCCTCGCCGTCAGGCGTGCAGCGCGCGTCGTTACATCAAGCGAGTCGAGGGATCCGATGGCGGCCAGTGGCGGGAGCTGCGTCGCGCCGCGGAACTGCTGACCGGCGCCTCGCTCGAGGTCACTGCCGAAGAGCAGTGGGTAGTCGCAGCGCGTTTGCGTCGTGGTCGTCAGCTCGTGGACAGCCTCCGCTTCACCACCGAAGACGATGAAGCCGCCGACACCGCGGCGAAGTGCGCGCTCAATGTCGGCGTCATGCTGGTCGAACCCGCGTTTGACATCCCAGCGCAGTGCCGGGAACAACAGCCGCGACGGTCCTGGCTTCAAGACCCAGCGCCGCTCGTGAATGCGTCCGGCAATGCGAACATCTCGATGGTGTCGCCGGTCAGGTAGAACAATCCGTTGCGGTCTTCAATGCGCATCCATCGGACGGGCGAGTAATTCCCGTGAATGCCCTGCTGGATGAATCCGTTCGCGGATCCGAGCATTTTCGGCGTAGCATCGGCTGGTGCGTTGAACGCCATTGCATAGACGTTGTATCGTACGCGCGTGCGGTCGCGCTGTACAGCACGGCCTTTGAGGTCCTCCCGGACGAAGATGAACTCGCCCGTGACCGGCAATACACGTGGCGCAACACCTTCCCCGATCAGACGATCGGCGTCCGTCACCAGGTCACGCACCCGTATGGTTCGCCCTGTTTCGTAGACGACGTAGCGGCCGTCGGCGGAAAAGAAGACGGGGACGACGTTTCTGACCATCTCGATGTCGCCGGGCAGTTCCACTCTGCGTCCCTCCGCCGTGCGAATCGTGACCCGCCCGACCGCCGCCTGCCACTGTTTCCATTGTGTGGTCGGCACGAAACGAAGCGAGTTTCCCGATGCGCTGACGCGCTCGATCAGGCCCTTCGCCGTGTCCACCGGCTGCACAGGAGAACCCCGCTCCTCTGCGACCTGGATCATCTCGCGAATCACGCCCGCGACCTCTGGTGAAGTCGACTTCACGGCGGCGACACGGCGGAGCAGATCGATGTCGTCGACGCCCACGAACTGCAGCGCCTTCACCTGGATTTCCGGCGCTGCATCATACAATGCGCTGCGGATCAGAATGGCCGCATCTTTGACCCCGGCAGTGTGCATCCGATTGGCGGCCGCGAGCGCCGATGCGCGGACGCGCGGGTCCCTGGCACCGAGGGCCGCCTTGACTGCAACGTACTGACGTGCCGGCATGCGCTCGCCGATGAGCTTGAGCGCGTTCACGCGCGCTGCAACGGACGCATTGCTGTCCTCGGCAACCTCGCCGACGCGATCCATGAAGATCGTCCCTACCTGGTACTCGTATTCCGACAGTGCAGCGAGCGCAGAAGAATCGAGAGGCGTGCGCGCGAGGATCTGATACAGTCGTGCGTCGCCGATATAGTTCGCAGGATTGCCGGCAGGCGTTTCAGGGTCTGCCAACCGCGTGTCCGCGGCCCGCGCGCTGGATGGCTGCGACGCAGTCGTATTCGATGCCGTCGAGGACGCGCACGCGGCGAGCAGCAGGATCGCCGCAGCCGGGACGGTATATGCCTTCATGATGGGACCTGTCCTGTTCATCGGGTTAGTGACCTTTGTTCCTGCCCGGCGTCATACTGCCGAGGACGCGCGGTCCGCTGCTTCCCGTAGCAGTCGGGATATTTCCGGGAATGCCACGCACGTGCGCCCAGGCGAGTGCGCCGAAAACGATCGCTTCTTTTGCATCCCCGTCGATGCCGACATCGGACCCGCCGATGACCGGCATGGGGTGCAGCAGCGAAGCCAGGCGCTCCATCAGAAATGTGTTCCTGGCACCGCCGCCCGTTACCACGGCTTCCGCCACGGTGTGTGCCGGAACGAACGCGAGGAGTGCGTCCGCGATGGTGCGGGCGGTGAGTTCCGATAGTGTTGCCACGAGCCCGCCGGCGGCCTCCGCTTCGCTCTTGCCCGTCCGCTGCGCGGACCGATGTATCAGGTCTTGGACAAACGCACGACCGAATACCTCGCGGCCTGTCGATCGCGGTGGCGGCGCTTGGAAAAATGCATGCTGAAGCAACGACGCGAGCACGGCTTCGTCGACAATGCCGGCGCGCGCCATTGCGCCGTCCTGGTCGTAGATTCGCTCACCACCCGTCGCGGCTTCGATTGCCGCATCGATCAGCGCGTTCCCCGGTCCCGTGTCGAATGCGAGCACGTCCGCGGCCTCGCCGCGGGGTGGTACCCACGTCAGGTTGGCCATGCCACCGATGTTGATGAGGACACGGGCGTGGTCGGCGTGCGCGAACAGCAGGCGATCCGCCCACGGCACGAGCGGCGCTCCCTGTCCGTACGCGGCCACGTCTCGGGAGCGGAAATCGCTGACCACAGAGATACCCGTGCGTTCGGCAATGGTCGCTGCACAGCCCAGCTGCAGTGTCGCACCGCGGTGATCCGCGACCGGCGGGATGTGCCATAGCGTCTGCCCATGACTGCCGATCAGGTCGACATCCTCCAATCGCAACCCGGCCGTCGCCACCACGCGCGCTGCCGCATCTGCGAGCCACTCGCCAAGATCGGCATTGATGCGGCAAAGGCGTTCCGCCGAGCCGTGCGCGATCGCATCATGGATGGCCGATCGCTGCGCAGTCGAGAACGGCACATCGACGAACGCGCGCAGGGACCATTGCACGTCCTGCGCAGTCCCGTCGATGTCGATGAGTGCGGCGTCAATGCCGTCGAGGGATGTGCCAGACATCAGGCCGATGACGCGCATCAGCCGTGCAGGTCCGGTATGATGCGCGCGATACGACCGCCGGCTTCATCCAGCAGACGCACTGCATCATCACGATCCAGCTGCTTGCGCGACATCACGAGCGCCGTCTTTACATGTCCGCCCGCAGACTCCAGCAGCACCGCCGCTGCTTCGTTGTCGAGGCCGAGGGTCTCCATCAGGATCCGCTCGCCGCGGTCCTGCAGCTTGTCGCACGTCACCTGCAGGTCGACCATCAGGTTGCCGTACACCTTCCCGAGCTGCACCATCGCCGCGGTAGAGATCGTATTCAGTACCATCTTCGTCGCAGTGCCCGCCTTCATCCGGGTCGAGCCGGTGATGACTTCGGGTCCCACGAGCGGCGCAATGACGACATCGTACCCCCGCGTGATTTCCGGCGTGGGGTATGTGCAAAGCAGCAGACCGGTGCGCGCACCTCGCTCGGCCGCGCGCTGCAATGCGCCGTGCACGTAGGGCGTTGTACCGGAGGATGCGATCCCGAGCACGAAGTCGAAGCTGCCGACTGCGCGCTCATCCATCGCGGCAGCGCCATCCTCAGGGTGGTCTTCGGCGCCTTCCTGGGCGCGCACGAGAGCGGGCAGGCCGCCGGCGATGATGCCCTGGACCATGGTGGGGTCGGTGCGGTACGTCGGCGGCATTTCCGATGCATCGAGCACACCGAGCCTTCCGGACGTGCCCGCACCCACATAGAACAGCCGTCCGTCCTTGCGGAAGCAGTCGACGACGATCTCGATGGCGCGGGCAATCTGTTCGCGCTCTTCGTGCACGGCGGCCGCGACCATGCGATCCTCGGCGTTCACGAGATCGACAATTTCGATCGTGGAAAGCTGATCGATTCGTGTGCTGCGAGGGTTGCGCTGCTCGGTTAGGCGGGCGTCCACGAGTCCTGTCCTTCTGCATTCGATTGAGCTTGCCGCGACGTCCCGCGGCCGGGTACATTGCCACCGTAACTTACCCTGACCCCACGGACATGACCAGTCTCCTGGAACGCGCGCGCGCCTTTGAAGGCGACCTGATCGAGATACGCCGGGCGCTACATCGCTCGCCTGAGCTTGCCTTCCAGGAAACGGGGACCGCCGCGCTCGTGGCGCAGTCCGTCGGGGCGCTCGGCTGGTCCGTGCAGACCGGTGTCGGCAAGACTGGCGTGGTCGCAGAGCTGGCCAACGGTCCGGGCCCCGTGATCGCATTGCGCGCCGATATGGATGCGCTGCCGATCCAGGAATCGAATGACGTGCCGTATCGGTCCACAGTGCCGGGTGTGATGCACGCGTGCGGCCATGACGCGCATGTATCGATGCTCATCGGATCCGCGCGGCTGCTGACGGACGCGCGTGCGCGGGGCGACATGCCTGCCGGCACGGTACGTCTGCTGTTCCAGCCGTCCGAGGAAGCGAGCGACGCAGACAACAAGAGTGGCGCTACCCGGATGGTCGAAGACGGCGCGATGCGTGATGTGAGCGCGGTTTTCGGCGTCCACATCGGCGCCCACCTCGAACGGGGCAAGGCTTTCATCTCGGCCGGCAGTGTGATGGCGGGGTCCGACCTTTTCGCCGCGCACGTCCATGGCAAGTCATCGCACGCCGCACGGCCGCATGAAGGCGTTGATGCAGTTGTACTCGCGGCGCACGCAGTGCTCGCCTGCCAGAACGCCGTCGCCCGCAAGCTCGCGCCACACCAGGAAGGTGTACTTACGATCGGCACCATCCATGGGGGCGTCGCCGAGAACATTCTCGCGGATCACATCGTCCTGCGCGGCACCATTCGCTACTTCGACGAAGACGTCCGCCGCGTTCTGCACCAGGAAGTGGAGCGTGCATTCGCCGTGGTCGATGCGCTGGGCGGCAGGAGCGTTCTCGACGTGCGCTACGGTTACCCTCCGGTCGTGAATGATGTGCGGGTTACGGCGGTCGCATCTGCGGCGGTCGCATCCGTGCTCGGCGAGGGCGCGGTGGTCCCGTTTGAGCCGATGATGGGCGCCGAGGATTTCGCGATTCTGGCGAGGGAAGCGCCCGGCTGTTTTTTTTGGCTCGGCGCTGCGCTGAACCCGCCGCGCGAGCATCATCACCCCGCATTCGACATCGACGAATCCACACTGGCCGAAGGTGCTGCAGCGCTTGCAGCATGCGCGCTCGCGGCACTCGGCAGTGACGCCAACCGGAGACACGCCTCATGATGGACAGCTTTCCGCGCGCGACCCGCATCGTATGGACGACGGCCATCGCGGCACTGGCAGCGTGCGCACCTGCCGGCACTCGCGCACCGGCCGATTCCCTGCCGTCTACGCCGCCGCTTGCGACGGTGGACGCGGCGATTCCGGCCGACTGGTCGTTTGGACTCGCATCAGCACGCGTCACGACGGCATCAAACGCAATGGTCGTCACGGATGCGCCGATCGCGACCGATGTCGGCGTGGATGTGTTGAAGGCGGGCGGCAACGCAATCGACGCGGCTGTCGCCACTGCATTCGCGCTCGCCGTCGTGTATCCGGAAGCTGGAAATGTCGGCGGTGGCGGATTCATTGTGGCGCACTTCGCGAATGGAACCGCGGCATCGCTCGATTTCCGCGAGGAAGCGCCGGGCCGCGCATCGCGAGACATGTTCCTGGACGGGGCCGGCGAGGTCACCGACGCGTCCGTGATCGGTCACCGGGCGTCGGGCGTACCCGGCGCAGTCGCAGGGCTGTGGGCCGCGCATCAGCGCTTCGGTTCGAAACCGTGGGCCTCGCTGATCGCACCGGCAATCGCGCTCGCGCAAGACGGCTTCGCGGTGGATGCGGAACTGGCAGGGTCCGTTCGCGATGCCGAACCGCGTCTGAAGCAGTTTTCAGCGTCTGCGGCGCTTTTCCTGCCGAACGGTCAGCCGCTCGTACAGGGCTCGATGTTCAGAAATCCCGACCTGGCGGCCGTGTTACGGCGGATCTCCGAGCGCGGACCTGCAGGATTCTACGCGGGCGAAACTGCGGACCTGATCGTCGCCGAGATGCAGAGGGGCGGCGGGCTGATTTCGCACGCAGACCTGAAGAACTACCGCGCGAAGTGGCGCGATCCTGTGCAGTTCGAGTACCGCGGCCGTCGCGTCATCTCGATGCCGCCGGCATCGTCGGGCGGTCTCACGCTCGGCCTGATCGCGAACCAGCTGGAAGGGTATCCGCTTCGTGAGATGGGATGGCATTCGACGGCTTCGCTGCACGTGACCGCCGAAGCGATGCGACGTGCATTCGCGGATCGCAACGAGTTCCTCGGTGACCCCGACTTCGTGCGCGTCCCCGCAGCACGACTGACGTCACAGCGTTATGCCGACAGCTTGCGCGCCACCATCGACATCGACCGGGCGACGGCATCCGCAGCCGTGAGGCCGGGCCTCGGCGTCGCAGCAGAAGGGAATCACACCACGCACTTCTCCATCGTGGATGCAATGGGGAATGCAGTCGCCATGACCACCACGATCAATGATCTGTACGGCTCCGCCGTTACGATCGCGGGCGCGGGCATCGTCATGAATGACGAGATGGACGACTTCACGTCGAAGCCCGGTGCGCCGAACATGTACGGCCTCGTGCAGGGTGCCGCCAATGCAATCGTTCCCGGCAAGCGCATGCTGTCCGCCATGACACCGACCATTGTGCTCGATACGGACGGATCACCGCTTCTGATCACGGGCGCACGCGGCGGCCCCCGCATCATCACGGCGGTCGCGCAGGTGCTCATCAATGTGATCGACTACGGGTTCGATATCGGCATGGCCGTGTATGCGCCGCGCATCCACCACCAGCACCTGCCGGATGCACTGACCTTCGAGCCCCGCGGGCTCACCGACGCACAGATTCAGGCATTGCGCGCGCTCGGTCACACGGTCGAGCAGCGCACGGGATATGTTGGAACCGCGCCCAGCATCCTCCGGCGCAACGGCGTGTGGACGGCGATCCCTGATCCCCGGACAGGCGGTACGGCAAAGGGCTATTGATCCGTCGACACGACGTCAATGACTTGAATGGCCGACACGGTTCAGCTCGTGACGGTGCGCCGAACCTCGATCGGTGAATCGAGACGGATGACCATTTCCGAGCCGGCAGGCAGCACGACATCCACATCCGCCGTGCCCATTGCGATCGCGGTACCTGCCGCGGCACCGATCACCGCACCCTTGATCGCGCCCTTCGTGTCCTTGCCGATGACTCGACCGAGTATCGCGCCGGCCGCTGCGCCGGCACCGATCTTCGTCGCCGTCTGCGCCGTGGTTGTACGGTTCTTCCGCTCCGGATTCGCGCGCACAACCGTCGCATCGAGCGGATAGCTCTTGCCACCGAAGGACACGGACTCGAACGCAACCTTGATGATACCGGTCTCTCCGACATTGCCCGACTTGTTGATCTGGGTCAGGCGGCCGCGCACGGTCGAGCCGGCCGGAACCACGACACGACCGTCATCGCCGATGATGTCACTCTGAAGCGTTGCCGTGAACGAATCGCCGACGCGGTTCTTTTCCGTCGACAGCGTCTCATTCAGTGTCAGCGCCATCGACGTACCGCTGGGTGCAGTCGACGTCACTGTACGCGTGGTCGGACGCGGAGACGGTGTGGGTTCTGTGGCCTGCGGCCGGGGTGCTGGCCGCGGCGTTGTCTGCGGTGCACGCAGCACAGGCTTCGGCGCCGGACGTGGCGGTGCCTTCACATCCGGCTCAGGCTGTTCGTCTACCGACGTGTCGCTATATGTGACCGGTGCGCTGTCGCTCTGCAGTGCCAGGTCGAGCTGACGGTCCATCTCGTCCTTCTGCAGCGCCGCACGATCATCCGTCTTGTCACTGCACGCTGCCGCCGACACCATCATCGGGATCGCGAAAAGCAGCGCCAGCCGTGTCGAATTTTTCATATTCAGGCCTTTCCTTTGGCGGGTTGAGCGCCCGCGCTCCAGTCCGTACCTTCCAGACCGGCGTCGTCGCCACCGCGCTCCACAGGTGCAACCGATATGCCACCTGCGGCTCGCCGGTTTTTGGCGGAATGACGCGGTTTTTCATCTGTGTGTGCACCTGGGCGTCCCATGAAACAACTCAAAAGTGTCCTCCCCTATGTACAGCGCTACCGGCGGGGACTCGCCGTCGGTCTCCTTTTCGTCGCCCTCTCCAATGCGGCACCCGCAGCTACGCCATGGCTCACCGGTCTCGCGATCGACGCCATGCAGCAGACCGGCACCACCTCGCGTACCATCCTGCAGCTCGCAGCCATCGTGGTCGGCGTCAATGTCCTGAACGCTTTCGCGCGCTTCGGCATGCGACAGATGCTCAATGGCATCAGCCGGCGCATCGAGAACGACCTGCGCGAGGATTTCTTCGCGCACCTCACCCGCCTCGATGCGACATTCTACGGCACGACGCGCACGGGCGACCTCATGAGCCGAGCGACCAATGACACCCAGGCTGTCCGCATGGCCGTCGGTCCCGGCATCATGTACCTCGTCAATACCGTGATCACGACGGCACTATCGCTCGCCTTCATGCTGCGCTACAGCCCGAAGCTCACCGCAGTCGCTATTGTCCCGCTCCTCCTGCTGCCCTTCGTCATGGTCTATTTCGGCCGCGTCATCCACAGGCAGTTCGATCACATACAGGAGCAGTTCGGCGTCCTCTCCACCATGGTGCAGGAGAACCTGACGGGCGTGCGCATCGTTCGCGCGTATGTACAGGAGACCGCGCAGGCCGATGCATTCGATGCGCTCAACCACGCATACATGAAACAGAACATGGATCTCGCCAAGACCAGTTCCGTGTTTCATCCGCTCCTCACCGTACTCACCGGCATCGGGCTTCTCGCCGTCATGTGGTACGGCGGTATCGAGGCCATGCGCGGCACCATTTCACTCGGTGACTTCGTCGCATTCAGCACCTACCTCGTGATGCTCACGTGGCCCATGATCGCCCTCGGCTGGGTCGTCAATCTGTTCCAGCGAGGCGCCGCCTCCATGGCGAGGATCGACCGCATTATGAACACCCTGCCCGCCGTCGTTACTACCGCCTCGCCGCGGCAGCTCGACGACATTCGCGGCCATCTCGAGTTCCGCAACGTCAGCTTCCGGTATCCGGGGACCAGTCGCGACGTGCTCGCAGATGTATCGTTTGTGATTCCCGCGGGGAGCACCACCGCACTCGTCGGACCTACCGGATCCGGCAAATCCACCATCATTGCACTCCTCACGCGGCAGTACGACCCGACCGCGGGAGCGATCCTGCTCGACGGCGTGCCCCTGCGCGATCTGCCCATCCCAACTCTGCGCAGCGCTTTCGGGCTGGTGCCGCAGGAAGCCTTCGTCTTCTCCGAGACCATTCGTGATAACATCGGATTCGGCATCGACGACCCGGCCGGTCACGGGCGCGTTGAACATGCCGCCGACGTCGCCCAGCTGTCCGAGACCATTGCGGGCTTTCCCCTGGGCTTCGACACCCTCCTCGGAGAACGCGGCGTCAACCTCTCCGGCGGGCAGCGCCAGCGCACCACCCTCGCCCGCGCAATCGCACGGGACCCGGCAGTCATCATCCTCGATGACGCACTCAGTGCCGTGGATACCCATACCGAAAAACAGATCCTGCAGGGGCTTCGCGCGGAGCTCGCCGAACGCACCGCGGTCATCGTCAGCCACCGCGTGAGCGCTGTGATGGACGCCGATCAGATCCTCGTACTCGATCGCGGCACCATCTTGGAACGGGGCAGACATCCGGACCTGGTGGCCACTGGCGGACTCTATGCCACACTGCTCAGACGGCAGCTGCTGGAGGAAACGCTGGCCGTCGGATCCCCGGATGGCGCGGCCGGTACCCTTGCCGGAGGCGCTGCCGGGTTATAGTATATCGTTGAATGATCAACACTTCCGACCGCTCAATTCTCCTCGTGGAAGACGATCCTCTTCTGCGCCATGCCTTCCGGCTGCTTCTCGAAGACGCCGGTTACGATGTGCGTGAGGCAGGGACAGCGCAGCAGGCGCTGACTGCGGTAGCCACTGAGGCGCCGCGACTGGTGTTGCTCGACCTGGGGCTGCCCGACAGGCCCGGGCTGGAGGTCGCACGAGAAATTATTGCGGATCCGAACACGCGTCATGTCCGCGTTGTTGCGCTGACGGGCCGTGTCGGTACGCGTGAGCGGCAGGAGTGCCTGGATGCCGGATGCACGCACTATTTCACGAAACCGATCGAGCCACGGGAGTTGTTGCGTCAGCTCCCCACGCTGATGTCCCCACCCGCCTGAGCCCGTCCCGTCGTCCTACAGCCGTTCCAGCAGGAACCCCGGTGTAAGCCGCAGCAGGTATCCCGACAGGATCGTGAAGGACCCGCTGACCAGAAGAATCCCCATGACAACCAGGATCGCTCCGGAAATCTTCTCGAAGATCGGAATGAGCTTTTGGATCCGTCGTGACGTGGTAAGGAACCAGGTGGTTGCGAGCGCTGCGAGGATGAAGGGAACGGCGAGGCCAGCGGCGTAAGCGGCGAGGAGTCCCATGCCACCGCCGAGGGTCTCCCGTGCGCTTGCGTACGTGAGGAGCGCGGCCAGGACAGGTCCGAGGCAGGGTGTCCACCCGGCGCCGAAGGCGAGGCCGGTTACGAATGCGCCGGCATGACCTGCAGGGGAGTGTGCGAGATGGACGCGCCGTTCGCGCATCAGTGGCGCGAGGCGAAGGAGACCCAGCAGGTGCAGACCGAAGAGAATGATGACAAGCCCGCCGATGCGTGCGATCCAGGTCTTGTAGCGCAGAAGGATATCGCCGAGTAACGTTGCACTGGCACCCATCAGGATGAAGATGACGGTAAACCCTGCGACGAAGAAAAGCGCTGGCACGACGACTGCACTTCGGTCGGGTCCATCACGCAGGTCGTCGAGTGACATCCCGGTGATGAAACCCAGATAACCCGGCACGATCGGCAGCACGCAAGGTGACAGGAATGACAACAATCCGGCCCCGAACGCAACAGCGATAGTTATCGATCCTTCCATGTCGTCTCCGGGCAGGTGGAAGCGCATCCGCTACGCGCTTTATCGGACGTACTACCGCTTCAAGTATTTTCCGTTCGCCGCTGAACGACGCGAGCGATGCGAACGTACGGAGCGTGGCTTCATCGCGCTCCAGATCGATGCGTTGTCCTTCGAGGATCTACGATACGCAATCGAGCACGGTTACGCACCCAACCTGAACCGTCTGCTCGAGCGAGAAGAGTGGCAGATCCGGGAGTATCCGGCAGGCCTTCCGAGTGCGACGCCGGCGGCACAGGCCGCGATCTTCTTTGGCGTCAAGGACGACATCCCTGCATTCCGTTTCTACGAGAAGTCGCACAAGCGGATCATCGTCGGGTCGAAGCCGGCCGATGTCCAGCACATTCGGGATCGACTTCCCGCGTCCGGCATTCTCGACGGCGGATCCGGGTATGTGAACATCTACGACGGCGGAGCCGACCGCGCCGTGTTCACGCTCGCGGCCAAAAAGCCGCAGCGGTTCCTCCAGAAGATGGGCGGAGGCCGTCTCGCCCTGCTCCTCCTGCTGCATCCGATCCGCCTCGTGCGCTTGGTATTTGCCAGCGCGTGGGAGTACGTTCGCGAGGAAGTGCTTCGCCTCTACAGTCAGATCCGTGGCGACTTCACGTACCACTGGTGGTATCTACCGTTCCTTCACATCGCCACCAATGTCGTGCTCCGCGAGCTGCAGACCCTCGCTGTGCTGCTCGACATCTACACCGGTGCACCCGCGATCTACACCACATACAACATCTACGACGAGTTCGCGCATCACTACGGCCCGAAGTCGCGCACAGCGTACAGTTCCGTGCGCGCATTCGACCGGCGAGTCGGTGAGATCAGGCGCATGCTGCGACGCGTTCCCGGCCGGCCATACGATCTTTACATCCTGAGCGATCACGGACAGACACCCTCGACACCGTATCGCGTGCGCTTTGGCGAGACCCTGGGCGAGACCATCATTGCCGCTGCGAAGAATGGTGTCCTCGTCATGGCCGGGACGGGAAACTACGCGTCCGAACACGACGAGGTGATGGACTTCCTCGTGCAGGAGCTCGAGGAAGTGTCGAGCGAATCGTCGCTGGCGGCGCGCACGGCGGGCCTCGGCCTCGGTCGCTGGTTGCGCAAGCATTACAGCCCCTTCCCTCTCCTCGCCGAAGTGACGAAGCAGTCGGATGACACGCAGCTCGTCGTCACGTACTCGTCATCTCTCGCGCATGTGTACTGGACCACGCCGGACAGCGCATTGTCGTATGAGGATATTCGCGAGGACCACGAGCGCCGCGCGCTGTACTACTTCCTCGTCGCGCACAGCGGCATCGGGTGCGTGATCACGCGCATGCTCGATGGCGCGCACGTGGAAAGCCTGCGCGGTCGCGCGCTGGTGACGGCCGCTGGAGAGGTCGAAGTCCTGTCTGGTGAGGATCCGCTGATGCACTACGCGGAGACGCCGCCGCAGCGTCTCGCCGTCGCCAATCTCGCGCGCATGTCGAATGCGGGTGACATGATCGTATTCGGTGCGTACGACCCGAAATCTGGACGGTGTATCTGCTTTGATGACCAGATCGGTGCACACGGCGCCATGGGCGGGCCGCAGTCATGGCCGTTCATCATGGCACCTCGCGGGCTGGTACCGGAGAACTACACGATCAACGATCCGCTCGATCTGCACGAGGTGTTCCGGCGCTACAGCTCAAAATCCGACGATTCGCCGATCCCGCTCTACCCCTCGGAACGTCGCTTTACGGTATAGTCGCCGACCGCGTCGCGGTCAGCGCTGCGCCGTCAGCGAGTGGTACCCAATCATCTTGTAGACCAGCTTCGCGACCAGGAAGTCCGGCGCAGACAGCCCCGGAATCGGAGCTAGTTCCACCACGTCAACCGCGCGCACCGTCTTCTCCGCGAACACGCGACGCAGCAGCTTGAGTACTGGATACCACTGCAGACCACCCGGCTCCGGTGTTCCCGTCGACGGCACGAGTGACGGATCAAAACCGTCCACGTCGAACGAGATGTAGACGTCATCGCCCAGCTTGCTCATCACATCGTCCATCCACGCGTCTCCCGTGTGGATGTTGTCCGCGAGGAACAGGTGGATGTTGTCACGGTCACGCGACAGCTGCATCTCTTCACGCGTGATCGCACGAATGCCGACAGCCACGAGATCCACTCGTTCATGCACGCGATGCATTACCGCCGCGTGTGAGTACGGCGATCCCTCATACTCCGTGCGCAGATCCGTGTGCGCGTCGAATTGCAGCACCGACAGGCGCTTGCCTTCCCGCTCCAGACGGTCCGACCACGCCAGGATCGGCGCGCTCGAAATCGAGTGCTCGCCACCCAGCATGATCACCAGCTTGTCCGCCGCCACTTCCAGCAACGCGTCATACGCGTGACGCAGCTCCTGCAGCGCGCTCTCGGGACCGGCTCCCGTCAGCGCCAGCGACGGCAGCGTCGCCACACCGATGTCGGCTGGCTCCGCATCCAGTTCCTGATCGTACAGCTCGATGAAACGTGACGACTCGATGATCGCGCCCGGGCCATGCGCAGTACCCGCACCGTAGCTCACCGTCGCTTCGTACGGAACCGGAAGGATGACCGCACCGGCACGCTCGAAGTCGCTGCCCTCCGCATCAAGACCCAGAAAATTGTGGGGCAGCTCCCACTCGAGATCGCGAAGAATCTCCGGTACGTGCATTGGATTCCTGACTTAGATGGTTTCGGAAAAAGTATCGATCGGGCAGCTCAGACCCTCCCAGCGAAGCGCTGATCCGCTCGCCTGGCACGCTGCACACAGACCATAGATCTGGAGGCGGTAGCGCGCCGGCAGAAAGCCATGACGCTTCGCTTCCTCCTCCTGCACACGGATCAACTCCGAGCTGTGAATCTCACTCACGGACCCGCACTCCGTGCAGATCAGATGCTCACGCACCTGCTTCTGGCCGAACAGGTGCTCGTAACGCTTGAAGCCCTCGCCGAAATCATGCTCCTGCACCAGCCCGCTCTTCACCAGCATCTCCAGCGTACGGTAGACCGTCGCCTTCCCGATTCGCTCACCCCGTTCCCGCAGGCGCGACTCGATATCATCAACAGAGAGGTGGTGGTCGACGCCGAACACAATCTCCGCGATCGCCTCACGCTGCTGCGTCACAGGCAACCCCTGCTCGCGCAGGTATCGTCGAAAAAGGTGTACGTGGTTCATGGATGCTCCGGGTAGCTATCAACAATGATTATTGATAGCGGGTGCCGCACCGCGCCGTCAAGGTGCGGACGGTGATTCATCGACTGCGGCCTCATCGACTGCGGCCTCATCGACTGCGGCCTCATCGACTGCGGCCTCATCGACAGCGGCCGGATCCTCGATGAGACTGGAGCGCGGTGCCCCGAGGTCGGTGAGCAGGTCGTTCCAGGCATCGCGGGAGCCGCCGATGGGCTCGTTGCGAGGCGGCTGTTCGATGTCCTCGCCCAGGCGTCGTACGACGCCATCGACAACGCGCGAGACGGCTTCGAGTGGTGCAGTCCCGTATTCATCGACCTTGTCGACGACCTTTGCGACGCCCTTCTTGTCGCGGGACACAGTGAAACGCGCGGTCATGACGCGCCGGCGAGCTTCATCCGCGTCGAACAAGGAGAGCACGACTACAGTGCTTTCGCCGATGGCGATCTTGCGGGTCGGGAAGATCCAGAGTTCGTCGATGTCGATGAGCGGGATGCGTGGAATGAGCGAGACGAGGAGGGCGTGGAGCGCGCCTGCGTCCGGCTGTGTGTTGACCCACTGAGTGCTCATGATGTGGACAGCTCGACGAAGTGGCGAAGCACGTGAAGAAAATCCTGCGCATTGGTGATGACGCCGAACGCCTGATGTGTGCCCCTGTCCTTGAGCTTGCTGACGACGAATTCGGAGCTGTCGACGGCGATTGTGGTGAGTGGCCGGGGTTCGGCGTCGGGCGAGGCGACATACGCGGGCAGCATATTGCCGAACGCGATGGAATGGAGCGCGGATGCGACCATGATGGTCATCGTGGCGCGCTTGGCATGTTCGCGCATGACTTCCTGCGCGCGGACGACGTCGGTGATGGTGTCGGGGAGCGGTCCGTCGTCGCGAATTGAGCCCGCGAGGACGAAAGGCACGTCGTGCGTTACACATGCGTGCATGATCCCTTCGGTCAGCACGCCCTGCTCGACGGCATTGCGGATGGAGCCAGCCCGAGCGATGCGGTTGATGGCGCGCATGTGGAACGCGTGCCCGCCGGTCACCGGCCGTCCGGTTCGGTCCATCCCGAGCGTGGTACCGAGCAATGCCTGTTCGATGTCGTGAACGCCGACGGCATTGCCGCCGAGAAGCGCGCCGACATATCCGTTCTCGATGAACCATGTAATGACGTCACGGCCGCGCGAATGCAGGACGGCGGGGCCGACGACCCATACGATGTGTCCGCCGCGATCCCGTTCGTCGCGCATCAGCTGCGCAATGTTCTCGTAGTCGACGGGCTTCTCGCGGCTGACATTGGAGCTCATGAACTGGAACTCCTCGCCGCTCCCTTCGTGCGGCTCGCCGAGGAATCCACCGCCGTTCACATAGATGCCTTCGGAGCCATCTTCGGCCATGCCGGTCGCGATGCGCTGCCCGGCGAGGACGTAGCGACCTTCACGGATGCGCAATGTGCCGTCGTCTTCGAGAACAATGGCTGAGTCCATGCGCGGCTCG
>JBBSJG010000023.1:0-24151 GCA_038257485.1 Longimicrobiales bacterium
CGTGATCGTGGCAGTGCCCGCGGAGTCGGCGCAGGAGATTGTGAATCGCGTGACGCGGGCGGGTGTGCGTGCAGTGCTGAATTTCGCACCGACGCGGCTGACTGTGCCTGAAGGTGTGACATTGAAGACTGTGAACATGGCGGCGGAGCTGGAAGGCCTGTCGTATGCGTTGGTGAATCAGGTCACGCGTTCGGAAGACACGGAAGTACCATAGGGGGCGGATGGAGGCTTCACAGATATCGGTGACATCGGAGATCGGTCGTCTCCGGTCGGTCATATGTCATACGCCGGGCCCGGAGCTGCTGGCGGTGACGCCGAGCACGCGCGAGGACTTTCTGTATGACGACATCATCGACCTGGAGCAGGCGGCGAGGGAGCACCACCGTTTCAAGGCGATCCTGTCGCGGTTCGCGGTGGTGCATGAGGTACAGGACCTGCTCGAGACGATTGCCGACTATCCCGAGGTTCGCCCGTTCCTGATCGAGAAGGTGTTCGACGTAGCGCGTTCGGAGCCGGTGTCGCGCCAGCTGAATGAGCTGCCGGCGTCGGACCTGGTGACGCTGTTCATCCAGGGCCGCGCGTCGCAGGGTGGTCCGTTGCAGGACATCTTGAACGTCACGAGCTATGACCTGCCGCCGCTGCCGAACCTGTTCTTCACGCGTGATGCGGCGATGGTGATCGGTTCGAGCGTGATCGTGGCATCGATGCGATACAACGTGCGATGGACGGAAGAGATCCTGATGAAGGCGCTGTTCCAGTACCATCCGCTGCTGCAGAACAAGGGTGTCGTGTATGACGGCAGTGAAGAGCGTCGTGCGGGATACACCGTGGAGGGTGGTGACATCCACGTGCTGCGGCACGATCTCGTGCTGATGGGCCTTTCGGAGCGTTCGACCGCCGGTGCATTCGATGTGATGGCGGAGAAGCTGATCCGGGAAGAGGGTGTCAAGGACATCATTGTCGTGGTGCTGCCGTCGAACCGTGCAATGATCCATCTCGACATGGTGTTCACGATGGTGGACCGCGATCACTGTGTGGTATATCAGCCGGCGTTTATCGGCCCGTCCCGCTGTCCGGTGCTGCACTACCAGGCAGGTCGCGCCGGGATGCGCGAGATGCCGGACCTGTTTGCCGCGCTGCGCGAGGTCGGCATGCCGATCGAGCCGATCTTCTGCGGCGGCCCGAATCGGTCGTTGCAGGAGCGCGAGCAGTGGTCGAGCGGCTGCAATTTTACGGCGTTGCGGCCGGGTCTCGTCATGGGATACGACCGCAATGAGCACACGTACAGCGAAATGTCGCGCGAGGCAGGGTATCGCATCGTGTCGTCGATCGACTACCTCACGGGTGACGACACTGTGAGTGATGACGAGAATGCAGTCATCGTGTTCGAGGGTGCGGAGCTCGTGCGCGGCGGTGGCGGTGCGCGTTGCATGACGCTGCCCGTCCAGCGTGACAATCCGTGGTGACGCCTTCCGCCGGGAACAAGCTCGACCGTCTCCCGCCGCAGCTCATTGTCGACCGCAGCAACCCTGCAGCCGGCATCCGCATCGTCCTGAAGGAGCGCGCGGTTCCCGTGCGGGCGCCGCACGTTCGCATACGTGCGCATTCGCCGTACGAGGACATGGAGTCGGCGCCGGAGTCGGATCCACAGACCACATACCGTTCGCGCGTGCAGTCGCGCGTACTGCCGTCGCCTTCAGGCCCCTCATCCGGCATGGTCGAGGATGATGTCATCCGCACGCTCGAGTACGTCATTGTGGACCTGGAGACAACGGGTGGTGCGCCATCGCGCGGCCACCGTGTCACCGAGGTCGCGGCGGTGCGCATGCGCGGGGATGGCGTCATCGTCGACGAGTACGAGACGCTGATCAATCCGGAACGGTACATCCCGCCATACATCACGAAGCTCACGCGCATCACGCCCGCCATGGCAGCGGGCGCGCCGCGGTTCGCGGATGTCGCCGAAGATGTGCGCAGCTTCATCGAAGGCGCAGTGTTCGTGGCGCACAATGCGCAGTTCGACCGCCGTTTCCTGGGGATGGAACTGGGCCGTGTCGGCATGCCGATGTACGGCCGCACACTGTGCACGGTGCGGTTGGCGAGGAAGACCGTGCACGAGGTGCAGAGCAGGTCGCTCGATTCGCTCGCGTACTTCTTCGGTGTCGAGAATGCGGCGCGCCACCGTGCCATGGGTGACGCGCGCGCGACCGCATTGATCTTCCGGAAACTGCTGGACCGTCTCGATGATCACGAGGTCGTCCGCTGGACCGAGCTGGAGGCATTTCTGAACAAGCGACGGTCACGGCGGAAGAAGACGCGGGTGGCGAGTCCGCGACCGATGGAGGATGCATGAGCGACGGACTCGTTCGGACACGCACCCTCGGTGACTTCCGGATCCACACCCTCGAAGCGGGTCGCCAGATGCTGGATGGCGGCGCGATGTTCGGCGTCGTGCCGAAGCCGCTCTGGTCGAAGCGCATTCCCGCCGACGACAGGAACCGCATTCCGCTCGCCATGCGATGCATGCTGGTCGAGACACCGGACGCGCTCGTTCTGATCGACAATGGCGTCGGCAACAAGGAGTCCGCGAAGTTCCACGACATTTACGGCATCGAGAACACGTCCGTGACGGGTCGCGCTACGCAGCTCGAGGATGCGCTCGCGGCAGCCGGGTTCGAAGCGGAGGACGTGGACATCGTGATCGACTCGCATCTGCATTTCGATCACGCGGGCGGCAACACGCGCGTGGATGAGGAAGGCCGCGTTCATCTGTCGTTCCCGCGCGCGACGTACTTCGCGAGCCGGGGCGAGTTCGAGTATGCGCACTGGCGGAACGAGCGGGTGCAGGCGAGCTACATGAGCGCCAATTTCGACCCCATCCTCGAAGTGGGGCGTCTCACGCTGGTGGAGCACGGCCACGAGGTGGTCCCTGGCATCACCATGCTCCACACGCCGGGCCACACGCCGAACCACCAGTCGATACGGGTCCGGTCGGCCGGCGAGACCGCCCTGTTCCTGGCCGACATGGTTCCCACGTCCGCCCACCTGCCACTCCCGTGGATCATGGGCTACGACGTCGAACCC
The DNA here is from genome assembly GCA_038257485.1 of Longimicrobiales bacterium. Classification (GTDB taxonomy): domain Bacteria; phylum Gemmatimonadota; class Gemmatimonadetes; order Longimicrobiales; family RSA9; genus DASUXU01. Next base: position 3,085 of record JBBSJG010000023.1, read on the forward strand.
CTCGTCACCCTCGAGTCGAAACGGACCTGGCTCCGGCAGGCGAGGTCCGAGGAATGGCTGCTCCTCTTCGAACACGACCCCGTCGTCGGATGGGGGCGCCTCGATCCGACGTCCGAACGCCCGGAGCTGGTCCCCGAATCCAGCGCCCCCTGACCGGTCCCCAAGGGATCACCCCGGTCGCCTCTTCGACTGGCCCGCACCGCCCATCGCCGGTATTATTGACGGGCTGATTCCACAGCATAACGCGCCCTTCGCGGGGCTTGAAGGAGATATCATGGCAGATCCTCAACGCACGGCGGTCATCGTCTCGGCGAGACGGACGCCGATCGGAAAGTTTCTTGGCGCGCTGAGTCCTATGAGTGCCACGGAGCTGGGCGGCATTGCGATCCGCGCCGCGCTCGAGAGCTCGGGTGTGAATGCATCGGACATCGAGGACGTGATTCTCGGGAACGTCGTGAGTGCGGGCATCGGCCAGGCGCCGGCCAGGCAGGCGGCGATCAAGGGCGGAGTCCCGGACACGGTGGGTGCGATGGGTGTGAGTCGCGTGTGCGGGTCCGGGCTGCAGGCGGTGATGCTCGCGGCGCAGGCGATCCGCGCGGGTGACGCGAGGGTCATGGTGGCGGGCGGTATGGAGTCGATGTCGAATGCGCCGTACTACCTGTTCGGCCATCGCCAGGGCGTGAAGTTCGGGAACCAGCAGATCGTGGACGGCCTGATCCATGACGGCCTGACATGCGGCTTCCATGACTGCCACATGGGTGGGCACGCGGAATACACAGCGAACAGGGCGGGCATCACGCGCGAGCAGGCGGACGAGTTCTCGGCTGCATCGCATCAGAAGGCGTTCGCCGCGATCGATGCCGGTCGGTTCAAGCAGGAGATCGTCCCCGTGGAGATCAAGGGTCGGAAGGGTTCGACGTTCGTGGACACGGACGAGCCGCCGCGTCGCGATACGACTTCGGAGACGCTCTCGGGGCTGAAGCCTGCGTTCGTGAAGGATATGCCGGCGGATATCACGACGCCGGTCGTAACGGCGGGCAATGCGCCGGGTCTGAATGACGGCGCTGCCGCGGTGGTCGTCACGAGCGAGGAATATGCGCGCGCAAATGGCCTGACGATCCTCGCGAAGATCAGTGCGTATTCGACGGGTGCAGTGGCACCGCGCGACCTGTTCTTCGCGCCCGTGCGCGCGGTCCGTCGCATGATGGAGAAGGAAGGGAAGACGATCGGAGACTACGACCTGATCGAAGCGAATGAAGCATTCGCGGTGCAGGCGCTCGCGGACGGCCAGGAGCTCGGCTGGGACTGGGATCGCGTCAACGTGAATGGCGGCGCGGTCGCGCTCGGTCATCCCATCGGCGCATCCGGCACGCGCGTGCTCGTCACACTGCTGCATGCTCTCGAGCAGAAGAACGCGACGAGCGGATTCGCGACGCTCTGTCTCGGTGGCGGTGACGCCGTCGCATTGTCCGTAGAGCGCGTGTAATGCGCCGTCGCCTTCGGGCGGGAACCCCCGGGCAGCACTAGTCCGGGGGTTCTTTGTTGAAACTGGAACGATCCTGGCGCGATCCGCGCAGCCGTCGCGGTGCACTGGTTCGGCTCGTGTTGTTCGTACCGCTGTTCCGCGCGCTGGAGTATCTGCTCTTCCTCGCGTTCGGGGCCCTGGGCGGCGGTCGGCTGGAGGGCGGTGCCGCGTTCCTCTCGTCTGGTGCTACACTCGTCGCGGCACTGCTTGCAGGTGCTGCGCTGATCGTACCGGTGGATCGGCGAAGGATCGGCGCACTCGGGTTCGCGTGGACCCGTCAGGTCCCGCGCGAGGTCGGCCTCGGCGTTGCACTCGGGGGTGCGGGCATCGTGGCCGCCGTCGCGGTCGGTGTCCTGCTCGGCACCGTTTCGTACACGGCGGACGGCGGCACCATCGCCGGCTGGGTGCGCACACTGTTGTTCGATGCGTTTGTATTTGCAGTCGCGGCCGCAGCGGAAGAGGCGGTGTTCCGGGGCTACGGGTTCCAGGTCCTCGCACGCTCGTTCGGACCCGTTGTCGCAACACTCGGGACCAGCCTGCTGTTTGCGCTCGCGCACGCAGGCAATCCGAATGTCACGCAGTTCGCGCTGTTGAACATTTTTCTTGCAGGTGTGCTCCTGTGTGTTGCATACCTGCGCACGATGAGCCTGTGGTTTGCGACGGCGGTTCATCTCGGTTGGAACTGGACCATGGCGTCTGCATTCGATCTGCCTGTGAGCGGGCTCGGCATGTTTCAGACGCCGCTGTATGAGCCGGTGACGCGCGGTGCAGCGTGGATCAGTGGCGGGAGTTTCGGCCCGGAGGGCGGCATCGCCGGGACCATTGGAATGTTAATTTGTCTTTTTGCGCTATGGCGCTGGGTTCGGATCGGGGTATCGTCGGAAATGGCGGACCTTCACCCCATCGCGCTCCGCGCACCACTGGAGAAGCAGTAAATGAGTGATCGGATCGCTGTCGCCGTTGTAGGCGCCGGCACCATGGGCAATGGCATCGCGCATGTCTTCGCGCAGTATGGCCATGCCGTGACATTGATCGACGTGAACGATGTTCAGCTCGAGAACGCCAGGAAGACGATCGGCGCGAACCTCGAACGCCAGGTGAAGAAGGGCACACTCGACGGCGATGCGCGCGACGCGACGCTCGCCCGGCTGGGCACCAACACCGACCTCGCGGCAGCGGCAGGCGCAGGCCTCGTCATCGAGGCAGTGCCCGAGAGCATGGAGCTGAAGCGCCGCATCTGGAAGGCCGTCGACGAGGCCGCACCCGGCGCCATCCTCGCCTCCAACACGTCCTCCATCTCCATCACGGATCTCGCCCGCGAAGTCAGCAATCCTGATCGCTTCATCGGCATGCACTTCATGAATCCCGTTCCGGTCATGAAGCTGGTCGAGGTGATCCGCGGGCTGCAGACGTCCGATGAAACGACAGCGCAGGTGATCGCACTGTCGCAGGCGCTCGACAAGACGCCGGTCGAAGTCAACGACTTCCCGGGCTTCCTGTCCAACCGCGTACTCATGCCGATGATCAATGAGGCGATCTTCTGCCTGATGGAAGGCGTGGGCACACCGCAGGCGATCGACCAGGTGATGAAGCTGGGGATGAACCATCCCATGGGCCCGCTCGGTCTGGCGGACCTCATCGGGCTCGATACATGCCTCAACATCATGTTCGTGCTCCAGCGCGACCTGGGCGACGACAAGTACCGGCCATGCCCGTTGCTGCGGAAGTACGTCGCGGCCGGCTGGCTCGGGCGGAAGACAGGACGCGGGTTTTATCAGTACTGATGCGGGGGATACGCAGGTGAGTGTAGAATCGCAGGAGCTCGCAGAGATCCGGTCCATGGCGCGCGACTTCGCGCGTGCGGAGCTGCGGCCGCACGTGGAGCGGTGGGACCACGAACGCGCGCTCGATGCGTCCGTGCAGACTCAGCTGGGCGAGCTCGGTTTCTTCGGCATGGCCATTCCCGAACAGTTCGGCGGGATGGAACTCGCGGCCGATGCAGTCGCGGCCATCCTCCAGGAGATGGCGTGGGGTGAGCCAGCGGTGGCGGTGATCCTCGCTTCGCACACGCGCGCGGCAATGCTCCTGCTCGAACACGGCACGGACGCGCAGCGAGGCACGTGGCTGGAGCGCATGGCGACGGGTGACGTCGTCGCATGCATGGCGGTCGCCGAGGATGACGCCGGTTCCGATATCGGCACGGCGCAGGCGACGGCACGTCGCACGGACACCGGTTTTGTGCTTGACGGCGAGAAGCGCTGGGTCAGCAATGGGTCGGCCGCCGCGATCGCGATCACACTCGCGAAGCTCGATGATGCACCCGCGCTGTTCGTGGTCGAGCTGGACGCGGACGGTGTCACGCGTGGTGACCGCGAGGACACCATGGGTCTGCGCTCACTCGACGTGATCGGTCTGTCGCTCGTGGGTTGTCCGGTGAGCGCGGAAACACTCATCGGCGGGTCGGCCGATGCCAGCACGCAGCTGGCATCATCGTCCGCATTCGACGCGATGTCGGTGGCCGCCATGGCGGTCGGCATCAGCGAAGCAGCACTCGAGCATGCGATCGGCTATGCGGACATCCGCGAGCAGTTCGGCTCACCGCTGCGCGCGTTCGAAGGCATCCAGTTCAAGCTCGCCGACATGGCGACACGTACCGCTGCCGCACGTGCATTGCTGCACGCAGCGGCGGTTTCAGGCGACAGGCAGCAGCTGTCGATGGCGAAGCTTTACGCTTCGGCTTCGGCCATGGAAGTCACGACACAGGCAGTCCAGATCTACGGCGGCTATGGCTACATGCGTGACTACCCGGTCGAAAAAACAATGAGGGATGCGAAGGCAATGGGGATCATGGGCGGCTCCGACGAGATGCTTCGCGTGGCCGTAGCGGAAGCACTCTACCGCAGTTGATGAAGTTTTTCTTACGTTGGTTCCACGCACTGGAGAGGACATGGAAATTTTCAACCTGATGGCCGCGCACGATCACGAACAGCTCGTTTTGTGTTACGAGCCCGTGGCCGGCTACAAGGGAATTATCGCGATTCACGACACAACGCTCGGGCCGGCGCTCGGCGGTACGCGGTTCTGGAACTACAACAGCGACGCCGAAGCGGTCGTGGACGCGCTCCGTCTCGCGCGGGGCATGACGTACAAGGCCGCCGTGGCGGGCCTCAACCTTGGCGGCGGCAAGTCTGTCATCATCGGGGATCCGAGGACCAGCCGTCGCGAGATGATCTTCCGCGCACACGGCCGGTTCGTCGATTCCCTCAAGGGCCGCTACATCACGGCTGAGGATGTCGGCACCAGTGTCGAGGACATGGATTACGTGCAGATGGAAACCGAATATGTCGCTGGCGTCGCGGGCGGCAGCGGTGACCCGTCCCCGGTCACGGCCTATGGCACGTACCGCGGGATCAAGGCGGGCGCCATGGAGAAGTACGGCGATGACAGCCTGAAGGGCATGACCATCGCCGTGCAGGGTCTCGGTCATGTCGGCCAGTATCTCTGCCAGTTCCTGGCCGAGGAAGGTGCCGAGCTGACGGTCACAGACATCGACCACGTGCGCGTCAAGGAGACCGTGAAGAAGTTCGGCGCCGAGGCTGTTGCGCCGGACGCGATCTACGGTGTCAATGCCAGGATCTTCGCACCGTGTGCACTGGGCGCGGTGGTCAATGACGAAACGCTCACGCAGTTCAAGTTCGACATCATTGCCGGCGCGGCAAACAACCAGCTGGCGGAAGAGCGCCACGGCGTCGAGCTGCAGAAGCGCAACATTCTGTACGCACCGGATTACGTAATCAATGCGGGCGGCCTGATCAATGTGTATGGCGAGCTCAATGGCTGGGACTCGGACCGTGCCAAGCGCAAGGCGGGCGAGATCTACGAGACACTGATCGAGCTGTTCCAGATCGCAAAGGACCAGAACATCCCGACATCCGAAGCCGCGGACAAGTTCGCGGAGCGTCGTATCGAGCAGATTGCAGAGCTCAAGCGCAGCTATCTCTAGGGGCAACTGATGATCGAGACACTGCGGCAGCAGGATCCGGCGATATTCGACGCCGTCGTTCGGGAGGCGGAGCGCCAGCACGGCACGCTCGAGCTCATTGCGAGCGAAAACTTCACCTCCACCGCAGTGCTCGAGACCGCAGGTACGGTCCTGACGAACAAGTACGCGGAGGGCTATCCCGGCAAGCGCTATTACGGCGGTTGCGAGTTTGTGGACGTGGTCGAGCAGCTCGCCATCGATCGTGTGAAGGAGCTGTTCGGCGCGGACCACGCCAATGTCCAGCCGCATTCGGGTGCGCAGGCCAACATGGCTGCGTACCTGGCGTGCCTGAAGCCGGGCGACCGGCTTCTCGGCATGAGTTTGTCACACGGCGGCCACCTGACACACGGCTCGCCATTCAATTTCAGTGGCCAGATCTACGAGGCGTCCGCGTACGGCCTCGGTGCGGACGGCCGCATCGACTACGACCAGGTTCGCTCGCTCGCGCACGAGAACCGTCCGCGCGTGATCGTGGCCGGCGCCAGTGCGTACCCCCGCATCATCGATTTCCCCGCATTCGCGGAGATCGCGGCGGAAGTGGATGCACTGCTGGTCGTGGACATGGCGCATATTGCCGGACTGGTTGCGGGCGGTGTGCACCCCAGCCCGGTGCCGCACGCGCACTTCGTTACATCCACGACGCACAAGACGCTGCGCGGTCCGCGCGGCGGGTTCGTACTGTGCCGCACGGACTTCGCGAAGGCTCTGGACAAGCAGGTATTCCCGGGTATGCAGGGCGGCCCTCTCATGCATATCATCGCGGCGAAGGCCGTCGCCTTCGGCGAAGCACTGCAGCCGTCATTCAAGGTGTATGCACAAGATGTCATCGACAACGCGCGCGCGCTCGGCGATGCGCTGCAGGAGCGCGGCTTCGACCTGGTGAGCGGCGGGACGGACAACCACCTGCTGCTCGTGGACCTGCGCAACCGCGACGAGTTGACCGGCAAGCAGGCGGAAGCATCGCTCGAGCGTGCTCACATCACGTGCAACAAGAACACGATTCCGGGTGAACAGCGCTCGCCGTTTGTCACGTCCGGCATCCGGCTCGGTACCGCGGCGCTGACAACGCGAGGGATGGGTGTGAGCGAAATGGGTCGCATCGGCGGCTGGATCGCCGATGTCCTCGACGCTCCGCTCGACGAGCGCGTTGCGTCCAGTGTTGCAGCGCAGGTGACAGAGCTCGTGTCCGCGTTCCCGCTGTATGCGCGCATCCGGGAAGAGAACCGCGGCGTGCTCACGGCGGGCGCCTGAGCGGGTGTGATACCGTCATGAACGGGATCGTCCTCGACGACCAGGTCCTCGAACGCCTCCGCGAGCGGAACCCCCGGTTTCGGGAGATGGCGTACGTGTTCGTGCTATCCGCACTGCACTACGTACTTCAGCATCTGACCGAAACCCGCCACATCTCCGGCCGCGAACTGGCGGAAGGTGTGCGCGATCTCGCGCGCGAGCAGTTCGGCCCGCTCGCGCGCACCGTGCTCGAGCACTGGGGCATCCGCGAGACGGGTGATGTCGGCGATGTCGTGTTCGCACTCGTCGAGTCCGGCATCCTGATCAAGCAGGACGAGGATACGCGCGCGGACTTCGAGGACGTATACGATTTCGACCAGGCATTCCGCACGGTCTATCCCGGTTCGCGAGCGCCGAACGCATGAGCCGCTCCATTGTCCTCGGCAATGGGCGGATGCTGCTCAACTTCGACGACAACTACTGGATCCGCGACGTATACTTCCCGCACCTCGGCATCGAAAATCATACGGAGGGGCATGCGTCGCGATTCGGTATCGCGGTAGATGGCCGCACGCACTGGGTCGATGCGCGGTGGCGCCTCGACATCAGGTATGACGGATCGTCGCTGGTGTCGCGCGTGGTCGCGCGCAACGAAGCCATCGGCATCGAGCTCGTTATCCGCGATGCAGTCGACCGCGAAGTCGATGCGTTCTGCCGCGAGGTGACCGTGCACGACCTGTCCGGCCACGACCGCCGCGTTCGTGTGTTCCATCACCAGGACTTCTACATCTCCGGCACCGATGTCGGCGACACCGCGCTGTACGACCCGGATCTCACATCCATCGTGCAGTACAAGCGCAACCGCTATTTCATGATCGGCGGCGGCCGCGCGCCGGACTACCAGTTCGATGCATTCGCGACGGGCAAGAAGGGGTTCGCGGGAGCGGAGGGCACGTGGGTGGATGCCGAAGGCGACGGCGAACTGAGCGGCAATGCAATCACGCAGGGCTCCGTCGATTCGACCATTGCCGTGGACGTCCTGGTGCCTGCAGGCGGCAGCGCGAAGGTGTATTACTGGATCGGCGCCGGTGAGCGCTATGGCGAACTGCTGAAGGTCAACTCGCGCATTCGCCGCCACGGCCCCGGCGCATTGATCGACCGCACTGCTGCATACTGGCGGGTGTGGGCGCGCGCAGACGACACCGAGTTCCACGGACTGCCGCAGGAGCTCGTCGACCTGTACCGCACGAGCCTGCTCGTCATGCGCGCGCACGTCGACCACGAGGGCGCGATCATCGCCGCACTCGACTCGGACATCACGCACTTCGCGCGTGACACCTACACGTATATGTGGCCGCGCGACGGTGCACTCACGGTCGATGCATTCGATCGCGCGGGATATCCCGCCGTCGCACGAAAGTTCTTCAAGTTCACGACGGGCCTGTTGAAGCGCGAAGGGTACTTCCTCCACAAGTACAATCCGGACCGCTCGCTGGCATCGTCATGGCACCCGTTCCTGAACGAGTACGGCGAGAAGATCCTGCCGATCCAGGAGGATGAGACCGGTCTCGTTGTCTGGGCGCTGTGGCGTCATTACAAGCTGCAGGGCGACCTGGAGGACGTGCACCAGTACTATCGCACGTTTGTCGTGCGCGCGGCCGAGTTCATGTCGGAGTACCGCGACCAGGCGACCGGCCTGCCGCTGCCGTCATGGGACCTCTGGGAAGAACGCCGCGGTGTGCTCTCGTTCACGTGCGCCGCGGTCTGGGCCGGCCTGGATGCCGCAGCGAAGTTCGCGCACGCATTCGGCGACGCGGCCCGTCATATGAGGTTCCAGCGCGCTGCCGAAGAAGTGCGGTCGGCGATGCGCGAGCATCTGTGGGATGAGGAAACGGGGCGGTTCCTCCGGATGCTGATCCCGGCGAATGCGCGGCTGGGCAGGGAAGAGGCGAGGGATTCGACACCGGACATGTCGCTGTTCGGGCTGCATTTCCTCGGCGCCTTCGACCGGTCCGAGCCTCGCCTCGTCAGCACACTCGATTCCCTGGAAGAGGCGCTGCGGGTGCACACCCCGATCGGTGGCATGGCGCGTTACAGCGGGGACTACTACCATGCGGTGACGGATGATCTCGCGATGGTGCCGGGCAACCCGTGGTTCATCGGGCAGTCCTGGCTCTCGCGCTGGAAAATGTCGGGTGCTGCGACAGTTGCCGAGCTCGACGCGGCGCTCGATCCGCTGCGGTGGATGGCAGCCCATGCCACATCGGCGGGGCTGCTGCCCGAGCAGATCCATCCGTTCACGGGCGAGCCGCTCGCGGTGACGCCGCTGACGTGGAGCCATGCATCGTTCGTGGCGGCGGTCCATGACTATCTGGACCGGCGCTTGCACATGCGGTCTGCACTCAATGCCGGGTTCAGCTGAGGGGGAGGGGACGGAGGAGATATGGCAATGGAAAGTGCACAGCAGTATCCCACATGCGGGAAATGCGACAAGGGTACCATGCTGCCGTTGTCCGATTACGGACGGGACGGCGCGCCAATCACATTCAAGGCGTGGGTCTGTTCGAATCCCGAGTGTGGCTTCAACATCCGCATCGATAACGGCGAGATCAGTTTCGGCCGTACCATCGGTCAAAGCTACAAGTAGCGCGAGCCGCGCGTGCGCGGCAGGGAGATCATGAATACGCGAGCGCGCGGGACGTCGTCAGACGGTGTGTACGGTCATGACGGCGTCCTTCTGCCGACCGCCGCACAGGCCGCGGCGCTCGATGCCGCCGCACATGACACGGTGAGTGAAGCCGTGCTCATGGAGAACGCGGGGCGTTCCGCTGCGCAGATTCTGCAGCGGCTTCACCCGCGCGGCCGCGTTGTCGGATTCGCGGGCAGCGGTCACAACGGCGGCGACCTCTTCGTCATGCTGCGTACGCTCCATACGTGGGGCCGTGACGTCACCATCCTGACGGTCGGATCGAGGGAGCCGGATCACGCGCTCCTGCACGGCCACGAACTCCATACCCATCGACTATCCGACTTCCCGCGCGACCTGACCGCGGACATCCTCGTGGACGGTGTGCTCGGTACGGGTAGCACGGGTGCGCCCCGCGCCGATGCTGCCGCCGCAATCCGCGTGATGAATGCAATGGGTCGTCCGATCGTCGCACTCGATCTGCCGTCGGGTGTAGATGCAACGACCGGCGGGGTGTATGGGGACGTCGTGGACGCATCGACAACCATCACATTCGGCTGGCCGAAGCTCGGCCTCATGATGCTGCCCGCGCGCGCGCATTGCGGTCGACTGATTGCCGTCGACATCGGGTTCCCGTCGTCGCATGAAACGGCGTTCGCCGCGGAAGCGATCACGCCTGGCTGGGCGATCGCACGCGCGCCACGCCGCACCCCCGATGCGCACAAGGGCACGAGCGGCAAATTGCTCGTGGTTGCAGGGCAGAGCGGCATGGCCGGCGCGGCCGTGCTCGCCGGGCGAGCGGCCGTTCGGTCCGGCGCGGGTCTCGTGCGCATCGCGTCCGATGCTGCGAACCGCACTGTGCTGCAGCTCGCGATTCCGGAAGCCACATTCATCGATCGCGCTGCACTCAGTGCTGAGGATGTGCGGGATGCGACAGCGATCGTAGCGGGTCCAGGACTCGGCCGAAGCGATGACGCACGCGCTGCGCTCGACATGGTGCTGCGCCACGGTGCGGGCGTTCCCACCGCACTCGATGCAGACGCACTCAACATGCTGGCCGACGATCGCGATGCACTGCAGCGCGCGGCCGCGGATCGACCGCTGATCATCACGCCGCATCCAAAGGAACTGAGCCGCCTGCTCGGTGTTCCACTCGTAGATGTGATGAAGGATCGCGTGAGTCTGGCGCGTGACGTTGCGAAGGAGGTTGGTTGCGTGGTGCTGCTCAAGGGTCAGCCATCGCTCGTCACGAGTGATGCGGAACCGATGCTCGTCAATGTTGTCGCGACCAGTGATGTCGCAGCCGCGGGGATGGGCGATCAACTCGCGGGCGTGATCGGCGGCTTCATGGCGGCCGGCTCCTCCCCTCGTGAGGCTGCAGGACTCGCGCTGTTCTACGCGGGCCGTGCCGCGCGCCTCGCGGCGCAGGGCCGCTCGCTCTCGCCGAACGACGTCAGTGACATGCTGTCCGCAGCATTCGCCGACCCCGGTCCGTCACGCAGTTCGCTGCGCATGCCATTCATTACATTCGATCAGCCCGCTCCGTCGTGAAGCGATCGCTGTCGGCAGCACTGATTGCGACGGCATCGCTCCTGCCGCTCGCACTCTTCGCGCGTGCAGCGCATGCGCAGAGTGGCGTGTTCTGGCGAGCGGAAGACCGCGTTCTCATCTCCGATTTCTCGCGCATCACCGGCCTCGCGCGTGACCATACTACGCTGTACGGCGTGACGCCGAACGGTCTCATCGTATATGACATCACAACGCGTCGGTTCCTCGCGCCACTCACGCAGGAAGACGGGTTCCCGCAGCGGGAACGCCCGCTCGCCGTCGCATACAGTCCTTCCGAATTCCGCGTGCTGATCGGCACATCGAGCGGCGGTCTGCACACGCTGACCACAGGAAGCGCACGCTTCGAGAACGTGACTCGTCTGAACGGCGCAGTGACGCGGCTGCTGTCATCGCGCGACGATGCCGATACGTATGCAGAGACCACGCAGGGCTGGTATCGACTGCGCAACGGCTCGTTCTTCCCGGAGCCCGTGACGGGCCCGCCCGCGTCCGCGCAAATGCCCGGCTCGAGCGATCCGTATCTGCGCTCGATGATCGGCTCGGCCGGCAGTGTGCCAGGTCGTGGCACTGCACCGGTCGCAGCGATCGAGGCGGACCGCTCGCCGGGTTCATACTTCGCGGGCACACTCGGCAATGGGCTCGTGCACCTCGACACCCGCGCGCTCACACCGACGCGCCTGCCGTTCGGCCTGAACACGCGAGGTGCAGGCGCGGTGGCCGCGTGGCGTGGTCGCGTGTGGTTCGGCGGTGATGCCCGGACCAATGCGGGTCCGTTGGTCAGCGCGACGCCCGAGCTGTCGCAGTTCCAGGAGTACCCGCCGTCCACGGGCGCGCCGCAGGACCTGGTCACGGCGCTGCTCGGCACCGATTCGGCACTCTGGGTCGGCACGTCGACGGGTCTGTACAGCTTCGCGGGACCGCCGGGCCGAGAGCGCTGGCAGCCACGGCCGTTCGCGGGCGCCGACCGCGTCACATCGCTCGCCGCCGACACGGGCCGCGGACGAACCGGCGTCTTCGTTGGCACGGACCACGGCGCGGGACGGATGAGCGGGGCCGGCGTCTGGACCCCGATTCTCGAGGGCCCCTACGTTTTCGGTCTCGAGGTCAGTGCGGACACGCTCTGGATGGCGACCGGCCTGGGCATCGTCGCGTATCCGCTGGACGGGAGCGGTTCGGCGGCGGCGCTGCGCGGTGGCGGCACCCCTGCGGAGCCGGTGCTGGACATACGTGCGACGGCGGACACACTGTACGCGGTGACCGCGGAGTCGGTGTATCGGCGGGGGTCGGCAGGCTGGTCGCTGCCGGATCGGGCCCCGTCCCAGCGACTGGGTCCGCTCGGCCGGGTCCGGACGGACGGCTCGACGGTGTGGGTGCTGGGTACGCTGGGATTCGCCATGAAGCGTGCGCAAAGTGGGGTGTGGTCGTATCATAGTGCTCCAGAGGACATTCCGGAGGCGCCAGTGAGGGACCTTCTGCGGCATGGCGACGTCATGTGGCTGGCCACCCCTGCAGGCGCACTGCGCATCCCGTTTCCGCGCTGAGACCGATCGTCCGCAACAATTACAGTTTTGCAATCCGACGAGGCAGTCTTTGCAGACCTTGCACATCCCGCTCGGCCAGGGCGCTGAATTCGATCTGATCCGCCGTTTCCTCCGTGATGCGCAACCTGCGCAGGGCAGTGCATTGCCAGAGAACGTGCGAGTAGGTGCGGGCGACGACTGTGCGATCGTGCGCGGCGAAGGCGTTGCGTTGAGTGTCGACATGTCGGTCGAGGATGTGCATTACCGCCGCGCGTGGCTGGAGCCGCAGGAGATCGGGTATCGCGGCGTAGCGGCGGCGCTCAGTGATCTCGCGGCTGTGGCTGCTACACCGATCGGAGTGCTCATCGCGCTTGCGACGAAGGATTCGGACGGCGTCGACTTCGCCGCCGCGATCATGGAAGGTGCGCGTGCCGCTGCCACCGGGTTTCGTGCTGCTGTCCTCGGCGGCGACGTGACGCGTTCACCGGGCCCCGTCGTGCTCGACTGTGTCGTGATCGGCAATGCGATGCGGCCTGCATTGCGGCGTGGTGCACGACCGGGCGACTCGCTCTGGGTCACCGGCGAGCTTGGTGCTGCCGCGTCCGCCGTCGCAGCATGGAAGGCCGGCCGCACGCCGGAGGCTGCGGCGCGCCTCGCATTCGCGCTCCCGACACCACGCATTGCTGAAGCCGTATGGCTCGCGTCGCGCAATGCGGTGGATGCCATGATCGACATCTCGGACGGGCTTGCAGGCGATGTCACGCACATCGCCGCCGCGAGCAATGTGCGCATCATCCTCGACGCCATGTCGATTCCGATTCATCCCGTCGCGCATGTCGGCATGGAAGACCCCGATGCCGCACTCCGCCTCGCGCTCACCGGCGGTGAAGACTACGAACTGTGCTTTGCCGCACCGCCCGGCGCCGTCGAACGGCTCGGCGAGGCGTTCCTCCAGACGTTCGGCCTGCAACTCACATGTGTGGGCACGGTGCACGAAGGATCCGGCGTCGCGCTGCGCGACTTCGATGGCAAGGTCAATGATCTCGCCGTCACCGGGTTCAACCACTTCGAGGGTAGCACGGAGTGATCCGCACGCTTTGGGTGGGTTTCAACTCATTCATCGCCACGGTCCCGCTTGCAACGATGTCCGTCATCGGAGGCCTGTTCGGCGTCCGTAGCGAATTTCATACGTGGGTATCGCGCACATGGGCTCGCTGGATCCTGTGGGCGAGTGGCGTGACGGTGCGGGTCGAGGGCATCGAAAACGTGGTACTGGATGAGGCGCAGGTCATCGTCTCCAACCACGTGTCGTGGTTCGACGTCTTCGCGCTTTCAGCGTACCTCCCCAAACGCTACCGGTTCATTGCCAAAATCGAGCTGGCACGCATCCCGCTGTTCGGACCGGCCTGGATCGCGGCGGGTCACATTGCCATCGATCGGTCGGACCACGCGGCCGCCCTGCAGTCGATGGACCGCGCAGGGGAGGCGATTCGAACGGACCACAGCTCGATCGTGATCTTTCCCGAAGGCACGCGCTCCGATTCCGGGACACTGCTGCCGTTCAAGAAGGGCGGATTCATGGTCGCTCTGCGGACGGGTGTCGATATTGTACCGTGTGCAGTGGTCGGCAGCCGCGCGATCCTGCCGAAGGGCGCGTGGCGGGTACGCAGTGGCGAAATTACAATCCGGTTCGGCAGTCCCATTTCGACTGTCGGTTTATCAGAACTGCATCGCGATGAGCTGATGCAACGCGTTCGCGGCGAGATCGTCGCAATGCTCGAACAACCCGCGCATTCAACCCGGTGATCCATGTCGACAATCATTAGCGTGCACGCGCGCGAGATCCTCGATTCCCGCGGCAATCCCACACTCGAAGCAGAAGTCGTCCTCGAAGGCGGCGCAGCCGGCCGTGCTGCCGTGCCGAGCGGTGCATCCACGGGCGAGTTCGAAGCCGTCGAACTGCGCGACGGCGATGATGCGCGCTATCTCGGCAAAGGCGTGCTGAAGGCTGCATCCAATGTGAACGACACGATCGCCGACGAAGTCATCGGCATGGATGCGTTCGACCAGATCGGCGTTGACCGCGCGATGATCGCGCTCGATGGTACCGGAAACAAATCGAACCTCGGCGCCAACTCGATCCTCGCGGTATCGATGGCCGTTGCGCGCGCCGCTGCGAATGAGGCGGGCCTTCCGCTGTATCGCTATCTCGGCGGACCCAATGCCAATGTCCTGCCGGTGCCATTGATGAACATTCTCAATGGCGGTGCACACGCGGCGAACAATGTCGACCTCCAGGAGTTCATGGTGGCGCCCGTCGGCATGAACACATTCGAGGATGCACTGCGCGCCGGTGTCGAGATCTTCCACAGTCTGAAGAAGGTGCTGTCGAAACAGAAGAAGGCGACGGCGGTTGGTGACGAAGGCGGTTTCGCGCCCGACCTCGCAACGAACGAGGACGCTCTCGACTTGATCCTCGAGGCAATTGAGAAGGCCGGCTACCGTCCGGGCGAGGACATCCTGCTCGCACTCGATGCCGCGGCGTCAGAGTGGTGGCGCGACGGTGGCTACGTGTTCCACAAGTCGAGCAACGAACGGCGCACGTCCGACGAGATGGTGGACTTCTGGAAAGGATGGGTGGAGAAGTACCCGATCGTTTCGATCGAGGACGGTCTCAATGAAGGCGACTGGGACGGCTGGGCGAAGCTGACCACCGCGCTGGGCGATCGCGTGCAGATCGTCGGCGACGACCTGTTCGTCACCAACACCGAGTTCCTGCAGAAGGGCATCGACATGGGCGCCGCCAATTCGATCCTGATCAAGGTCAACCAGATCGGCACACTCACGGAAACACTGGACGCGATCGCGCTCGCACAGCGCAACGGCTATCGCTACATCATCAGCCATCGTTCGGGTGAGACCGAGGACACATTCATTGCAGACCTCGCCGTCGCAACGGGCAGCGGCCAGATCAAGACGGGCAGCGCCAGCCGCTCCGACCGCGTCGCCAAATACAACCAGTTGCTGCGCATCGCAGAGGATCTCGGCGACGGCGCACAATACCTCGGGCGGGGGGCCTTCTGAAGCTTCGCTTCATTGTTGGCGGGCTGCTGCTCCTCGGAGCGCTGTACTTCGCGTTCTTCGGCGGTGAGTACAGCATGTTCGAGCTGCGGCGTGTGCGGCAGGAGCAGGTCGTGGAGCAGACGCGACTGGACTCGATCCGCGGCGAGGTGTCGAGGTTGGAGGCAAGGCGTGACTCGCTGATGAATGACTCCGCGACCATCGAGCGGATCGCGCGCGAGCGCTACGGGATGATCAGGGCGGGGGAGCGACTGTACCGGTTTGCGGACGCGCCGGATTCGGCCGCGGCGGACTCGGCTCGGCGGGCGGATGCCGCGGCGGCTGCAGCGGGCCGCGGACGGCTTCCAGGCCGGGCGCCGGGAGCGCCACCGGGCGGGGATTCGCTACTCGCGCCGCGCTGACACTTTTGGTTTGGCGAATTTCCGTTATCTTTTCGGACTCTACTCCGACCGGAAACGGCCAGAGCAGGGACGCCAGAGTAGCTCAGCTGGTTAGAGCGCACGACTCATAATCGTGAGGTCGGGAGTTCAAGTCTCCCCTCTGGCACTAACGAACCTGTCATATCCCGCTTCGACTACTGCGTCGAAGCGGGATTCTCTTTCTCTACCGCTAACGCGCTCAGTTCACCACGACATTGACTGTTGCTGCGGGTATGGCGCGGAACCCCGGTATCGTCGCGTTCACCGTAGTCGTCCCGGCGGAGAGCGGATCGAACGCAATCCCGGAGACCTGCGAGCTGCCGGCAGGTACGGTCAGCGTGACACTTGCGCCCGTGGTGCCGGCTACGAGTTGACCGACTGCGGGTGCAGACGACGTCACAGTAACTGTAAGACCCGCGGATCCTGCGCGAACGGGCAGCAATTCACTCATGAAGCTGTTCCCGTTATCGAGGCCGACTCGGATAGTGAATGAACGGTTGGGTCCAGTGCTCGACTGCGTCGTTGCCAGGTTTATGATCTCGAGGGTGGGCTGCACCACCGCAATCGTAGCGGCGCCGCCAACGAAACCGGTCGCCGTTGCGGTGACGCCAATATTCCCCGTCGCACCCTCAACGCCCTGCACGTAATAGTTGAACGACGTCACGCCCTGCGCGATCACGACGTCGATAAACGCGGTACCCGCAACGGTCGCGCTATCTGACAGCAGCAGCTTCGAGGGATCATTGCTCGTCAGCCGGATCGTGATACCGCCGTGATCTCCGCCGTTCAAGTTGCCCGACGTAACCCTTTGCAGGCCCGCACCCACGGTGGCTGCGTAGATCGTAATCGCCGGCTGCACGATGGTGACCGTGCGGCTCGAGTTCGGCATTCCGACGAGGCCCGGAATGCTTGTCGAGATCGTCGTAGTTCCGACCGCGATCGGATCTACGGCTGCGCCGCCTCCGGCAACGGATGTGGGCGAGTCGTAGAAGCCCGGTGCGATCTGTACCGTGGCCGATGCGCCACTTCCGGCCGATGTCACGATCGCTGCGACCGATGGATTGCTCGACGTGAACGTGGCTGTCAGCGGCGTTCCGCCGAAGCGGACCCGCTGCGCATCGCTCAGGCTCGTGCAGCCGCTGCATGCCACGCCGACCCGAGCGTAAATCGGATTGACCGCGCTTGCGGCGTTAGGCGTCGAGTTTACGCCGACCATATCAAAGCGCGGTGCCTGCACCGTGACGGTCCCGGTACCATCGGTAAAACCCGCCGCCGAGGAGGTGATCGTCACGGTACCTGCCGCGCCCTCCATGCCATGCACATAGAAGTAGATCGACTGTCCATTTGGCGGCACGACGATGTCGATCGAGTCGGCCGCGGCCGTGGTCGTGTTCGGTGCCAGCTTCACCAGCGCCGGATTCGAGCTCCGCAAACGCACCCTGACGGAGTCGCTACCCGCGGCCTGGAGGTAGAAGTTGTAGTCCCTCATCAGGCCCGCGCCAACAGTGACGTTGCTCATCGTGATACCGGGCGCAGTGACAGTCACGTTCCGGCTGTCGCCCGTGAATCCCGGTATTGCTGCCGTGACGGTCGTGCTGCCGGCGGTCACCGGAATGAGCTGCATCGCCTCGGTCGGGAAGACCTGACCCGGCTGAATCGATACCGTGATGGTACCGCCGCTCGTGGTGCCGTTGCTCAAACGCGCCGCGGTTGTGCTGCTCGTGATCGTAACCACCAGTACCGGCCCATCCGAGCGCACCTGCTGCTGGTCGTAGAACGTCCCGCCTGGCGCGTTCGGGACGCCGACCCTCACACCGAACGCATCCGGATTGGTGAGCGTCGTGGTCGATGTTGCGAGACTGGTGATCTGGACGATCGGCTGCAGCACCGTCTCGGTGATGCTACCCGAGGTAAAACCCGGGGCTGTCATGGTGGTTGTCGCGGTGCCCGTCGTCCCCGCCACACCCATTGAGTAGTAAGAGAAGCTGGTGGTGCCGTTCGGCACAACCACATCGATCTCCGATGCCCCGGCCACGATGCCGTCCGGCGACAGCTGCACTTTCGTCGGGTCCGAGCTCACCAGGTGAACGGTCACGCCCCCGTGCGCGCTCGCGCCGAGGTACGCGTAATTCTGGGCCTGCAGCCCTGCGCCGATATTCCGAGCGCTGCTCGTGATTGCCGGAGCCGTGACGGTTACGACCTCACTCGCATTGTCGGTGGTGATCAGACCCGGACTGGATGCTGAAACGGTAGTAGTTCCCGGCCCGATTGGATCCAGCGCTACGCCGTTCACTCCTGACGTGGGCGTGTAGTAATTTCCGGCGGTGATCATCGCCGAAGCGCTAGCACCGCCGGTTGTTGAGGGAACGAGCCGTGCCACCGCTGTGTTGCTCGACGCGAAGTTCACTACAAGGGGCGACGCGCCGGCGCGGACGTTCTGCACCTGGCTGAGGCCGCTGGAATCGTTGCGCGGAATGCCAACGTATGCGTAGAAGGATTGGTTGGCAGCCAGCGACGTCACGGGTGTATTCAGATTCGTCAACTGCACACCCGGCTGGACCACGAACACGTTCGGTGTGGCGGTGGTGAAGCCGGGCGCGGCGATTGTGATCGCCACAGTACCAATCACACCTTCTATGCCGTGCACGTAGTAGTTGACGCTCGTATTGAAGTTCGGAACGGTGTCATCAACGAATGCCGTGCCCGCCGTGTTCTGATCGGCGGATACGAGAACCTTTGTGGGATCCGAACTGGTCACGCGAACAACCACACCGCCATGCTGGGATGCACTCAGGTTTGCGCTGCTGCGGAACGTCATCAGCCCACTGCCGACCGTCGTGTTGCCGGCACTGATCGACGCACCGGTGATCGTTACCGTTTTCGCCGAGTTCGCGGTGGTGCCGAAGCCCGGACTCGATACCGAGACGGTAACTGTGCCGGACTCCTGCGGCGAGAATCCAACGCCGCCGACCGAGACGTTCGCTGGCGTGTAGCCTGATCCCGGAACGATCTGCGCCGTGGCAGTTACTCCGCTGGAGGCAGAAGTGGAGAGTGTGGCGGCCGTTGTGCCTGCCGGAAGCGAGAACGTGACAACCGGTGCCGTAGCGCCCGCCCGGACCGGCAGAACCGTGCAGATCGTGGTGCCGCCAGTACAGGGTATTCCAACCTGCGCCTGGATGTTCCGTACACCACTGAGGGTAGCCAGGGTGGCGGGCACAAATGCCAGCTCCACCAGCGACGGGACGACGGTTACGCTTGCGGCTCCGCTCGTGAAGCCCGGCGCAGAAGCCGTAACCGGAACCGAGCCGGTGACGTTCTCGAATGCCTGCACGTAGTAGAAGACGTCGCTCGTGCCGGCGGCGACCGGGATATCGAGCGTTGCAGAGCCCACAGCGTTGGAGGTAGCCGAGAGCAGCACCTTTGACGGGTCTGAGCTCTCGAGGCGGACCACCGTGCCGCCATGGTTGCTCGCGCCCAGGTACGTGGAGCTGCGCGCTACCTGCAGTCCTGCACCCACGGTCTGCGCGAAGATCTGGACAACGGGCCTCGCCTGCACGTTCACACCGACGCTGTCCGGAGTCACGTTCGGCGACGTCGCGCGGATGCGGGTGAAGCATGGGGTCGTGGCAGTGCCGCCGTACGTAATCGGGGCCGTCGTCTCGGTAACGCCTGCCGCAATGGTTACGGTCGCCGGAGCCGTTGCACATGCCGCGTCGTTCGACACGAGCGACACGGTGATGCCGCCGGCAGGCGCCGCGACTGCCGAGCCGAGGCTCTGGAACCGGATGATGACGCTGCCGCCGAAGCTCTCATTGATGTTCACCTGTGACACCGTGATGTCGAGGTTCGCAGCAGTGCGCGCCGATGACGTCGCGTTGATGTAATTGGTCGCGGTTGCAGTGAGCGTAGCCGTGCCCGGATACACGCCGCGCACGCTGCCGTTCACAGATATCGCACCCGCAGGCACCAGCACCGTCGGGGTGAGAACTTCGACCGCAGCCGGATCGCTGCTCGTGAGCGTAACTGTCGTGCCGCCTGCAGGTGCCGGCTCGGCCAGTGTGACCGGCACCGACGCAGTTCCCCCGAACGGCACATTGAGTGTGACCGGCAAGCTGATCAGCCGCAGCGACACGGGCACGCTGATCGACGCGCCTGTATACCCGGTTGCACTCGCCTGTACGGTCACCGTGCCCGCCGCCTCACCGCGAAGCACGATACTGCCGCTGCTGCTCCCCGCCGGAATGAGGAGCGTACCCGACTGCTGCACTGTCAGTTTCGACGGGTCACTACTGGTGACCGTCACCGTAAGACCACCGGCCGGCGCCGGCTGCGTCAGTGTGACGTTCAGCGGCGCGGTGAAGGACACACCGACGTGACCGGATGGCAGCGCAAGCGAGATTGTGGCCACACCACCCGTCGCGGTCGCACTGAATGTTACGGCGGTGAGTCCCGGCGCGGAGGCGCTCACCGTGTTTGTGCCCGCCGCATTGCCGAGCGTCCAACTCGTAACGCGTGCAATACCGCTCGCGTCCGATACTGCAGGAGATCCCGAAACGCTGCCGCCGCCGCCCGTCACCGTGAAGGTTACGCTGATGCCGGAAACAGGATTGCCGAGTCCGTCGGTAATGCGCACAGCCGGCGCCGTCGTCACTGCCGTACCGATCGCCGCGGATTGCGTATCGCCCTCGTGCTTGGTGAGCGACGCCGGCGTACCGCCGACCGCGGTCGCAGTGAACTGGACCGCGGTCAGCCCTGGCGACGTAGCGCTCAGGGTATTCGCACCGGGCGCATTGCCGAGATTCCAGCTGGTGATACGCGCAATGCCGTCGGAACCCGTCGTTGCGGGGGAACCGACAACCGCGCCGCCGCCGCTGGTGACCGTGAACGAAACGCTGACGCCCGCCACCGCGTTCCCGTGCGCGTCCGTAATCCGAACGGCGGGCGGCGTGGCGACGGCGGTTCCAACCGTCGCGGACTGCGCGTTCCCTTCCGCAA
>JBBSJG010000024.1:0-23494 GCA_038257485.1 Longimicrobiales bacterium
AAGGCCTCCCCGGCTGGACAACCCCAAAGGGCCTTGGTATATACCAGGCAAGGGTAAAATCGAGAGCCCGGTGTTGCACCGGGCTCTTTCCCGTTTCTGGACTTTTGTTGGTACACGGAGCAACATGCACTTCTCTTTTCGCACTGCTGGTGAATCGCACGGCCGTGGTCTGGTCACCTTCGTGGAAGGTGTGCCGGCCGGTCTGTCGTTGAGCGCGGTGCAGGACATCGATCCGGAACTCGTGCGCCGGCAGGGCGGCTACGGCCGCGGCGGTCGCATGAAGATCGAGCGCGACGCCGCCGACTTCATGGCGGGTGTGCGCCTGGGTGAAACGATCGGGTCTCCAATCGCTATGGTCATTTCGAATCGCGACTGGCAGAATTGGCAGGCCGCGATGGCTTACGAGGCGCCGGGCGAAGGCACGGAAGAGAAGGCCCTGCGTCGTGTGCATCTGCCGCGGCCCGGCCACGCCGACCTGGTCGGTGTGCTCAAGTACGATCGCAATGACGCGCGCGACATCCTCGAACGTGCGTCTGCTCGCGAGACCACCGCGAGGGTTGCAGCCGGTGCAATTGCAAAGAAACTGCTCGCGGAGTTCGGCATCACTGTCGCCAGTCACATCGTGATGCTCGGCGGCATCGAGGCTGTGCTGCCTGCGGAACTTCCGGACGATCTGAACGCTGTCGTGGATGAGTCGCCGCTCCGTACGATCGACCGCGATGCCGAGGTCCGCATGATTGCCGCGATCGATGATGCGCGCAGGAACGGCAACACACTGGGTGGCACGTTCGAGGTCGTCGCACGCGGTCTGCCCGTCGGCCTGGGCAGCCATGTCTCGTGGGATCGCAAGCTCGACGGCCGCATCGCGCACGCGCTCATGTCCATCCAGGCCATGAAGGGCGTCGAGATCGGCATGGGCTTCAAGGCTGCGGCATTGCCGGGCTCGGACGTGCATGACGAGATCGAGAGTGACCGCTCCCAGGAGCTCACCGGCGGGTATCGTCGCCGGCGCAACAACGCGGGCGGGCTCGAGGGCGGGATCACGACGGGTGCGCCCCTCGTCGCACGTGTCGCGATGAAGCCGCTGTCGTCCCTCATGCGACCGCTCCAGAGCGTCGACCTGCGAACCGACGCGCCGGCCGACGCTGTGCGGGAACGAAGTGATGTCGTCGCATTGCCCGCCGCAGGCGTGGTCGGCGAAGCCATGGTCGCAATCGTCATCGCCGATGCCATGCTCGAAAAGTTCGGCGGCGACAGCATCCGTGAGATGCGACGGAACTACGACGGGTATATGGAGCAGCTCGCATCCCGTCGTGCCGCGATCGACGAGGCGCGCGCAGGGGCCTGACGACGATGGAAACGCCGGAAGTACGCAGGATCGTGCTGGTCGGCTTCATGGCGGCAGGGAAGAGCACGATCGCGCCCCGTATCGCACATGCACTCGGCTGGCGGGTACTCGACGTCGACGCGGAGATCGTGGCGACCACCGGACAGACGGTTGTGGCCATTTTCCGGGATCAGGGAGAACCGGTGTTCAGGCGGATGGAGGCGGAGTTGACAGCCGCGCTATCGTCCGGCTCGCCGGTCGTCGTAGCACCCGGCGGTGGCTGGATCGTGAACCCGGGGAGTCGTGAGGTCCGCGAGGATCCGGCAACGCGACTGGTCTGGTTGCGGGTTTCTATAGAGGAAGCGGTGCGCCGGGCGCGCCGCGACGGGACGGCACGGCCGTTGCTTTCGGGCGACGACCCGGAGGAACGGGCAAGACGGCTGCTCGCAGAGCGCGAGCCGCTGTACGCCACGGCGGACTATATGGTAGACGTCGATGGGCGGACGGAAGACGAAGTAGTGGACGACATTCTTACATGGCTAAAGACAAGCATTTAGTGATCGTCGAATCGCCAGCGAAGGCGAGGACGATCGGCAAATATCTCGGTCCGGACTATCGCGTCCGGGCATCGGTGGGTCACATCCGTGACCTGCCGGCTCGCGAGCTCGGTGTTGATGTCGCGAACGGCTTCGAGCCGACGTACGTGACGATCCGGGGCAAGGGCAAGGTCATCATGGACCTGCGTCGTGACGCCGAGGGCGTCAGCGAAGTCCTGCTCGCGACCGACCCTGACCGCGAGGGCGAGGCCATCGCGTACCACGTCGCCGAGCAGCTCGGCTTCGAGGAGGCGGGTGCGCCGCCGTTCCGGCGAGTGCTGTTCCACGAGATCACGAAAAAGGCGATCCAGAAGGCCATCGATTCGCCGATCGAGCTCGACATGAAGAAGGTGATGGCGCAGCAGGCGAGGCGCATTCTGGACCGTCTAGTCGGCTACAAGGTGAGCCCGTTGCTCTGGAAGCCGATCCGGCCCGGTCTGTCCGCAGGCCGCGTCCAGACCGTCGCACTCCGTCTGATCGTCGAGCGCGAAGTCGAGATCCGCGCGTTCACGGCAGAGGAATACTGGTCGATCACCGCGCAGCTCGAGCGTTCGGGCACCGAGTTCGAAGCCAGGCTCCATCACATCGACGGGAAGGCGTTCCGCCTCGAGAACGAGGAAACCGCGACCGAGGTTCTGAACGCGATCAAGGGCCTGCCGTTCGAGGTCACCGAGATCAAGCGTCGTGAGCGACTCAAGAATCCGCCGCCGCCGTTCACGACATCGACATTGCAGCAGGAAGCCGCAAAGCGTCTCGGCTTCACTGCGCAGCGCACGATGCGCACGGCGCAGCAGCTCTACGAAGGTGTAGATGTCGGCAGTGAAGGCTCGGTCGGTCTCATCACCTACATGCGTACCGACTCCACGCGCATCTCGCCGGATGCGGCGGTCGAGGCACGCACCTGGGTCAAGAACCAGTTCGGCAACCGCTACCTGCCCGACGCGCCCCGTCTATGGGGCGGCAAGCAGGCGAAGGGTGCACAGGAGGCGCATGAAGCCGTGCGTCCGACCGATGCCGCTCGTGCGCCGGATGACGTCAAGCGATATCTCGAGCGCGATCAGCTGCGACTCTATGAGCTCATCTGGCTGCGCTTCGTCGGCGGCCAGATGGCGCCCGCGATCTATGACACCACGACCGTCGACTATGATCTGCCCGGCCGCAACAGTCGTCGTTACCTGTTCCGTTCCACAGGCTCGATCGTAAAGTTCGACGGCTTCACACGACTTTACCAGGAAGCGAAGGAAGAGGGCGATCACAAGACGCTCGACGAGCTTGCACCCCTCCCCGAGCTCGACACCGGCGATCGCGCGAACCTCAAGGCCATCGTTCCTGCGCAGCACTTCACGCAGCCACCACCGCGCTTCACGGAAGCGAGCCTGGTCAAGGAGCTGGAGCGACTCGGCATCGGCCGTCCGTCTACATACGCGCAGATCATTTCGACGATCACGGACCGCGAGTATGTGAAGCTCGAGCAGAAGCGCTTCGAGCCGACACCACTCGGCGAAACCGTCAGCACCGTTCTTGTCCGACTGTTCCCCGACCTGTTCAATGTCGACTTCACGAGCGGCATGGAAGGCGAGCTCGACAAGATCGAGGAAGGCGAGCTGGACTGGCGTCACGTGCTGCAGACGTTCTACGATCCGTTCGAGCGCCAGCTCGAGAGCGGTGCCAAGAACAGCGACGCCGTGATTCGTGACACCGTGTCCGCAAGCGACGCGAAGTGCGAGAAGTGCGGCAGCGACATGATCGTGCGATGGAACCGCTTCGGCCGGTTCCTCGGGTGCTCCGCGTATCCGGAGTGCAAGAGCACACAGTCGCTCGATGACGAGAAGAAGCCGGAACCCGTGCCGCTCGGCATTCCGTGCCCGCGCGACGGCGCCGAGCTGGTCGAGCGCGAAGGCCGCTTCGGCAAGTTCGTCGCATGCAGCAACTACCCGACATGCAAGTACACGCAGCCAAAGACGATTCCGGGACTCAAGTGCCCGAAGTGCGAGATCGGTGATGTCGGCGAGAAGCGTACGCGTCGCGGCAAGCCGTTCTGGGGTTGCACTCGCTATCCGGACTGCGATTGGTCGAGCTGGGACCTGCCGCTGCCGATCCCGTGCACGCAGTGCCCGTCGAAGTTCGTCGTCAAGAAGTACAGCAAGACGCGCGGTGAGTGGGTGAAGTGTCCGCAGTGCAACAGCGAGTTCACACTCAGCTCGCAGAACGAGCTCGAGATGTCATCCGGACCGCGGCCCACACCCGAACATCTCCGGCGCGAGAAGCGCGTGATGAAGGAAGTGCGCAAGCCGACACTGACCAAGAAGGCCGCCAAGGCTGCACGCATTGCGCGCGAAGAAGCCGAGGACGCCGCCGCCTACGCCAGCATGGGCATCGCCAACGGTACCAAGACGCCGAAGAAAGCTGCAAAGAAGACGGCGAAGAAGGCGACAAAGAAGACCGCCGCCGCGAAGAAGGCCGCCGCTGCGAAGAAAGCCGCCGCTGTGACGGCGCCGGCAAAGAAGGCGCCCGCAAAGAAGACAGCTGCAAAAAAGACAGCAGCAAAAAAGACAGCGAAGAAGTCGACCGCGAAGAGGTCAGCGAAGTAAACGGAGCAGGAGGCAACATGTCGGAGCTGCTGGTAGCAGGTGGCGGTCTCGCCGGATGCGAGGCCGCATGGCAGCTCGCCGAGCGTGGCCATCGTGTGAAGCTCGTCGAGATGCGCGGTGTCCGTGGCACGCCCGCGCATCAGACGGATGATCTCGCCGAGCTCGTATGCACCAACTCGTTCAAGAGCGAGGACACATCCAATGCGCACGGCCTGCTCAAGGCCGAGATGCGAGACCTCGGGTCCGTCCTCCTTGCCGCAGCCGATGATGCACGCGTACCCGCGGGTACTGCACTCGCCGTCGATCGCATCCTCTTCGCGCAGGCTGTCACCACGCGCGTCGCGGGGCACCCGAACATCGAGCTCGTGCGCGACGAACTCACTGCACTCCCCGACGGCCCCGCTATCATCGCATCCGGTCCTCTCACATCGGATGCACTGAGCAAATCCATCCACACCATGCTCGGCGACGGCGGACTCGCGTTCTACGACTCGATCGCGCCGATCGTCGCAGGGGACTCGATCAACTTCGACATCGCGTTCTACCAGTCCCGCTGGGGCAAAGGCGACGGCGACGACTACGTCAACTGCCCGATGACACGCGATCAGTACGAAGCATTCCTCGCCGCACTGCGCGAGAGCGACGTCTATCCTGGTCACGAGTGGGAGAACATCCCGTACTTCGAAGGGTGCCTGCCCATCGAGGTGTCGGCATCGCGCGGCGACGACACACTTCGCTTCGGGCCAATGAAACCGATCGGTCTGCGCGACCCGCACACCGACCAGCGGCCGTATGCAGTCGTACAACTCCGCCGCGAAGATTTCGAAGGCCGCATGTGGAACATGGTCGGCTTCCAGACGCGACTGCGCACGGGTGAGCAGCGCAAAGTCTTCACGATGATTCCCGGACTCGAGAACGCGGAGTTCCTGCGCACCGGATCGATTCATCGCAACACGTACCTGAATTTCCCAGGCGCATTGAATGCCTACGGCGCGCATCCATCGCGGCCCGACGTCATCTTTGCGGGGCAGCTGACCGGTGTCGAAGGCTACATGGAGTCCGCAGCATCCGGCATTCTCGCGGGCCTCAACCTGCATCGCATCGCGACCGGTCTCGACGCAACCATTCCGCCGAGCACCACGATGATGGGCGGACTGATGCGCTACCTGCGCGAAGCCAGCCCCGGCCGCTTCCAGCCGATGAACTCCAACTTCGGCCTGCTCGATTCCATGGAAGGCCGCATCCGCGACAAGACCGAGCGCAAACGCCGCACGGTCGAACGCGCGCGCGCCGACTTTGCGGTATGGGCAACCGAGGCCGGTGCATTGAATGCGACGGCATCCGTGCCAGCCTCCAATGCCTGACGCCTCTGCGTTCGCCGTCGCAGAGGAATACCTCCGCGAAATCGAGATGGGTCGGCAGCTCAGCCCGCACACCGTCGCCGCCTATCGACGCGACCTGACACAGCTCGCGGAATTCCTGACTCAAAAGTTCGAACGGTCCGACTGGCAGTGGACCGACGTCGATCGTCTCACACTGCGCGCATATCTCGGACACCTCACGCGCGCGGGGCTCGCTCGACGCAGTATCGCGCGCAAACTTTCCGCCGTACGCGCATTCTTCCGGTTCCTCCATCGTGAGGACATCGTCGAGGCCAACACCGCGCGCGCCGTGAAGTCGCCCAAACTCGAACGGCGCCTCCCCGCATGGCTCACCGCCGCCGAAGTGGAAAAACTCTTCCTCGCTGCCGAAATCCGCGGCGGCCTCGGCGGCTTTCGTGACGCACGTGACTACGCCATGCTCGAGCTCTTCTACGCCACAGGTATGCGACTCGCCGAACTCCAGACCCTCGACCTCAACAACGTCGACTCCATTGCCGGCCAGGTCCGCGTCATGGGCAAGGGCCGGAAAGAACGCATCATCCCCGTCGGCCGCGCCGCCATCACCGCCATGCGGCGTTACGAGCCACGCCGCATGGAGATCGCTCCGAAGGCACCGGCCGACCGGCGCGCCCTCTTCATTTCGGAACGCGGCGCGCGGCTCTCGCGACGCCAAATCCAGAACATCATGAAGGCCTTCCTCGAACAGGCCGCCGACGACGCCGGCCTCTCCACCCACTCCCTCCGCCACAGCTTTGCCACCCACCTCCTCGACGCCGGCGCAGACCTCCTCGCCGTCAAGGAGCTCCTCGGCCACGCGTCCCTCTCCACCACCCAGATCTACACCCACACCTCCAAAGAACGCCTCAAAAAAGTGTACGAACAGGCTCCTCCCCGGGCATAACAACAAGAACGGAATTTCTCGCTAAGGGCGCTAGGAACGGCGAAGAAAACGACAGAGGATCCGTTGTTAAACAACAAACATGGATCTCAGCGTCCAACAGGCACCATCCCAAGCGCCGGCCCCCAAGGGCCGCCACCCACTTAGCGCACCTCCGCCGTCCCTTCGCGCCCCTAGCGAGAAATTCCGTTGTTCCGGCCCCCAGCGAGAAATTCCGTTGTTCCCGAAGTCCGACCAGGAAATGGCACAGACCCGGAAGCCCCCGTGCGGGGTATTCCAGTGTCCTGTAACTTTGGCAGGACCGCCCGTACCCGGGCCGGAAGCGATCGAGGGAAAGAATAGAGATATGGCAGACATACACGGCACGACGATTATCGGGGTTCGGCACAATGGCCAGGTCGCCCTTGGCGGGGATGGCCAGGTGACCCTGGGCGATACAGTGATGAAAGCGAACGCGCTGAAGGTGCGAAAGCTGAAGGACGGCAAGATCGTCGCCGGGTTCGCGGGCAGCGTCGCGGACGCATTCACGCTGTTCGAGAAGTTCGAGGAGAAACTGGATCGGTATCCGGGGAACCTGCCGAAGGCAGTGGTCGAGCTGGCGAAGGAGTGGCGGACGGACCGTTTCCTCCGTCGTCTTGAAGCGCTGTTGGCAGTTGGCGACAAGCACCACCTGTTCATCATCAGTGGTGACGGCAATGTGGTGGAGCCTGACGACGCGATTGCCGCGATCGGCAGTGGCGGCGGATACGCGCTGGCAGCGGCGAGGGCGTTCAAGGCAGAATCGACATTGACGGCCGCGCAGATCGTGCAGAAGTCGCTTGAAGTGGCGGCGGACATCTGCATATACACGAATCGCAACATTACGGTGCTGGAGCTGGACTAACATGGAAGATACAACGAAGGCGCCGGAGCAGGCTGACGACTGGGCGGAGGAACTGACGCCACGTCAGATTGTCCTGGAGCTGGATAAATACATTGTCGGTCAGGATGCGGCGAAGCGTGCGGTCGCGATCGCGCTGCGGAACCGTTGGCGTCGTCAGCGTGTGGACGAAGAGCTGCGCGACGAGATCATGCCGAACAACATCATCCTGATCGGCCCGACGGGTGTGGGCAAGACGGAGATTGCGCGTCGTCTGGCGAGGCTTGCTGGTGCGCCGTTCGTAAAGGTCGAAGCGAGCAAGTTCACGGAAGTCGGGTATGTCGGTCGTGACGTGGAGTCGATGATCCGCGACCTGGTGGACTTCGCGGTGAACATGGTGCGTGAGGAGCGGGAGGCGGACGTCGAAGAGATGGCGACGCAGCAGGTTGAAGAGCGCCTGCTCGATCTGTTGCTGCCGGGCCCCGACTCGCAGCACAGCCCCGATGACGAAGCCGTGGCGCAGTCGCCGCGCGCGTTCATCGTAGGTGCGGAAGGCGTGCGCCCGCCGACGGATGACGGCGATGATACGACAGCTGACGAGGCGCAGCGTCTGAAGGAGCGACGCGAGCGGACGCGGGAGAAGCTGCGTACGCTGCTGCGTGACAGCAAGCTCGAGGAGCGCACGGTCGAGATCGAGGTCACGCAGTCGCAGCCGATGGAGAACATGATGCTGCCGGTCGGCGGTGAGGGTATCGACTTTAATCTGTCGGAGATGCTGCAGGACATGATGCCGAAGCGGAAGAAGCGCCGCACGGTGACGGTTGCGGAGGCGCGTCGCATCCTGCTGCAGGACGAGCTGGACAAGCTCGTGGACATGGATGAAGTCGTGAACGAGGCGCTCGAGCGCACCGAAGACATGGGCATCATCTTCCTCGACGAGATCGACAAGGTTGCGGGCGAGCGTGGCGGCGGCGGTCCCGATGTCTCGCGCGAGGGCGTGCAGCGCGACCTCCTGCCGATTGTCGAAGGCAGTACGGTCCAGACCAAGTACGGCATGGTGCGCACCGATCACATCCTGTTCGTCGCGGCCGGCGCGTTCCACGTGTCGAAGCCGAGCGACCTGATCCCTGAGCTGCAGGGCCGCTTCCCGATCCGTGTCGAGCTCAAGCCGCTGCGTGAAGAGGATTTCGTACGCATCCTGACAGAGCCGAAGAATGCACTGCTCAAGCAGTACCAGGCCCTGGTTGCGACGGAGGGCGTCACGCTTACGTTTACCGACGACGGCGTGAAGGAGATCGCGCGCATCGCGGCGGACGTGAACTCGCGGATGGAGAATATCGGCGCACGTCGTCTCCACACCGTACTCACGACATTGCTCGACGAGCTGCTTTTCGAACTGCCGAACGAGACATCCGCTGCCGTAACTGTTGACGCGGACACCGTGCGCGACCGACTCAAGTCGATCGTCGAAGATGAAGACCTGCGAAAGTACATACTATGAGCAAGCGCGATTTCCTGGCGATACCGGATTTCACCACGGACGAGTTGTATGCGACGTTGTCTCTGGCGCGTCGTATGAAGTCGGGGGCATACACGGACCGTCCGCTCGAGGGCAAGACGCTCGGGATGATCTTCGAGAAGAGCTCGACGCGCACGCGTGTCAGCTTCGAGGTCGGCACGTACCAGCTCGGCGGCCACGCGCTCTTCCTGTCGTCCCGAGACATCCAGCTCGGCCGCGGCGAGCCGATCCGCGACATGGCTCGCGTGATGTCCCGTTACCTGGATGGCATCATGATCCGCACATTCGGTCATGAGATCGTCGAAGAGCTCGCGGAGTTCGCGTCGATCCCGATCATCAACGGCCTCACGGACCTGCTGCACCCGTGCCAGGTGATGGCCGATGTGCTCACGATCCAGGAGGACTTCGGTGATGATCTCTCGGCCCGCAAGGTCGCCTGGGTCGGCGATGGCAACAACATGGCCAACTCGTGGATCAATGCCGCATACCGTTTCGGCTTCGAGTTGCGGCTCGCGTGCCCGGAAGGGTATCGCCCTGATGCCGCCATCCTGGAGCGCGCTCGCACCAATGCCAACATCATCATCACGGGCGATCCGAAGGAAGCCGTCGACGGTGCGGATGTCATCAATACGGACGTCTGGACTTCGATGGGCCAGGAAGAGGAAACGCAGGCGAGGATGAAGGCGTTCGACGGGTACCACGTCGATGCCTCCCTCATGAAGCGCGCTGCCGCCAATGCGATTTTCCTGCACTGCCTGCCTGCACATCGCGGCGAGGAAGTGTCGGAGGAAGTGATCGAGGGCGCGCAGTCGCGTGTCTTCAATGAGGCCGAGAACCGGTTGCACGTGCAGAAGGCGCTGATGGCGCGTCTGCTCGGCAACGTCACGGAGGGATGAATGGACGAGCAGTTGAAGCGCACGCCGCTCTACGAAGAGCACGAGAAGGCCGGAGCCAAACTGATCCCGTTCGCGGGCTACCTGATGCCCGTGCAGTACGCGACCGGCATCGTGGCGGAGCACAATGCAGTGCGACACACATGCGGCCTGTTCGATGTATCACACATGGGCGAGATCTTCGTCAGCGGACCACAGGCGCTCGACCTGATCCAGTATGTCTGCACGAATGACGCGTCGAAGCTGGTTGTGGGGCAGGCGCAGTATTCCGTGATCTGCCATGAGGACGGCGGTGCTGTCGACGACTGCATCGTCTACCGTTTCGAGGATCGCTACATGATCGTCGTGAACGCGTCGAACAAGGACAAGGATTTCGCGTGGATCAAGAGCCATCAGGGCGGGTTCGACTGTGAACTCATCGACAGCTCCGATGATTACGCACTTATCGCGATCCAGGGACCGCAGGCTTCGAACATCCTTGCTCGCCTCACGCAGACGGACCTCGACGCGATCAAGTACTACCACTTCGACGAAGGCCAGGTCGCGGGCTGTGAAGCCATCATCAGTCGCACCGGCTATACCGGTGAAGACGGTTTCGAGCTGTATGTCGCCTCGACGGACGCTGTGAGGGTGTGGCGAGGCCTGCTCGAGGTCGGTGCCGCGGAGAACCTGCAGCCCACCGGTCTCGGCGCGCGCGACTCGCTCCGTCTCGAGATGGGCTATGCGCTCTATGGCAATGACATCGACGACCGTCGCACTCCGCTCGAGGCGGGACTCGGATGGGTCGTGAAGATGGACAAGGGTGACTTCGTCGGACGCGCTGCACTCGAGAAGCTCAAAGCCGACGGCCTGCGCGAGAAGCTCGTCGGCTTCGAACTCAAGGACCGCGGTTTTCCCCGCCACGGTTACGGTGTGCGCGTGAATGGCGAGCCCGGTGGTGAAGTGACGAGCGGCATCCACAGCCCGAGTCTGGGGAAGGGCATCGGCATGGCGTATGTCCCGATCGAGTCGTCCAAGCCCGGCTCCCAGATCGAGATCATGGTCCGCGACAAGGGCGTCATGGCCGAAGTCGTACGACCGCCGTTCTACAAGGAAGGCAGCGTCCGGAAGTAGTCACGTGGACTCCATCCAGCTTTCCGTGATCACTGTGTCCGACGGCGTGGCCGGCGGCACGCGTGTCGATGGCAGTGGCCCGGTCATCGTCGAATGGGCCCGCGCCGCCGGCATGCGCGTGTATTCCCATTCCGTAGTGCCGGACAGCTCCGCGTCGATTGTCGCGACCCTCGTCGCACTCGCGCCGCAGTCGGATGTCATCATTACCACGGGTGGCACGGGTCTCACGGATCGCGATGTCACGCCGGAAGCGACACTCGCCGTGATCGACCGTGAGGTGCCCGGCATCGCCGAGTGCATCCGCGCGTACGGCGCGAAGAGTACGAAGATGACGTGGCTCTCTCGTGGCATTGCCGGCGTGCGCGGCCGCACGCTCATTGTGAATCTGCCCGGCAGCGTTGGCGGTGTGCGGGACGGCCTGGCCGTTCTCGACGAGCTCCTGCCACATGCGGTACAGCTGCTGCGCGGCGTCGACACACAATCACATCCGACGGGCAACCATGCCTGATACCGTCGTCATCACGACACAGGACCTCGAGCCCGCGGTGCGTCTGCGCGACGCGTTCCGCGACGAGAACTACGAGATCGAGCTGCTCACGCCGGGCGAGCGCCTCGCGGATGTTGCCGATCCATGCCTTCTCATCCTCACCGGCTCACTCGGTGACAAGCAGTCACGCCGGCTGATGGCGGAAGCCGCAGCGCACGGGCATCTGCCGGTGATCGGACTGCTGGACGCGACGGCGGGACCGCCCAACACGGCACGTGCTCACTACGGCCTGAGTGAAGCGGTTGTGAAGCCGATCGACGCGCATGATGTCGCGCTCATCGCCAAGCGCCTCATCGAGCGACGTCGCCTGCAGAAGATCACTGGCATCATCGGTGAGACGGACGCGATCGTTGAGACCCTCGAGCGCGTCGTCCAGATCGCGCCTGTCAGTTCGACCGTGCTGCTCACGGGCGAGAGCGGCACCGGCAAGGAGCGCGTGTCGCGCGGGATCCATGCGCTGTCGCCACGCCGCCACAAGCCGTTCATTGCAACGAACGTCGCCGCCATGCCGGAGACGCTGCTCGAGTCCGAGCTGTTCGGTCACGAGAAGGGCGCGTTCACCGGCGCGGTCGGTCAGCGGAAGGGATTCTTCGAGCTCGCGCACAAGGGCACGTTGTTCCTCGATGAGATCGGCGAGATGCCGCTCGCCACGCAGGTCAAGCTGCTGCGCGCGCTCGAGGAGCAGCGCTTCCGCAGGCTCGGCGGCGAGATCGAGATCGAAGTGGATGTGCGCGTCATCGCCGCGACCAACCAGCCGCTCCGTCAACTGGTCGAGGTCGGCCGGTTCCGTCGCGATCTCTATTTTCGCTTGAATGTACTGCACATCGAATTGCCGCCGCTGCGTGAACGGCGTGACGACATCCCGATCCTCATCGATGCGTTCGTGCAGGACG
This sequence comes from Longimicrobiales bacterium, assembly GCA_038257485.1. Lineage (GTDB taxonomy): Bacteria > Gemmatimonadota > Gemmatimonadetes > Longimicrobiales > RSA9 > DASUXU01. The sequence goes on from JBBSJG010000024.1 coordinate 12,619, forward strand.
CGAGCAAAGAGCATGATCGCCCCACTGTCACGATCTCGTCCGAAGCACTCGACATCCTGATGCAGTACGACTGGCCCGGCAACGTTCGCGAGTTGAAGAACCTCGTCGAATCGATTGTCGTCCTGTCGCACGGCCGCACGATCCATCCGCAGGATCTGCCGCCCGACATTCGTCACGCGATCGGCGGTCGTTCACGCCTGCTGCCAGTGCCGATCCTTCGACATGACGGCGCTGATGGCAATGGTGGGTCCGCCGTCGCACCTGCACCCGAGCTCGAGTTCATCTTCCGCACGCTGATGCAGCTGCGCATGGATGTCGAAGACCTGCGCGGCCAGTTCGACAGCTACAAGCGGACCAACCCGGACCTCGACGTGTCGTATCCGCTCGGTCAGCCGATCACGCAGAGCTTTCCCATCAGCCGCATGGTCCCCGTCGACGCGCACGTGAGCATCATCGACGGCATCGCGGACGTTTCGGATGCCGCGCTCGCCGCGGAGCACGATGTCGTGGTATTCAGGCCGGGCATGAAGCTCGAAGACCTCGAACGCAATGCGATCCTGGCCGCACTGCGCGAAGTTGCAGGAAATCGCCGCAAGGCGGCGGAGATGCTCGGCATGGGGGAGCGGACGTTGTATCGGAAGATCAAGGAATACGGGTTGCCGCTGTGACGGATGCGACCCGGCGTCATCCGCCGGGCCGCGTCCGAGCTTCAGCAGCAGGGCGCCTCGCCACAGCAGCCACAGCAGGGTCCGCTCTCGCAGCACCCGCAGCACTGGGCGCACTGGCACGTACAATCAGTCATGTTCACTCCATGGTTCCGGTTACACCACACAAAGTGCGGTATCCCACAATAATCCCTGTAGCGCACTATAGGGCAAGGCTCCACTGTACGGGCGAACCGACACCACTTATGCTTACACTCGCTCATCCGCGAGGGGAACCATGAGTCTCACGATCAGTCAGCTGGCCGCGCGAGGGAGCAGCACGGTTCAGGCCATCCGATTCTATGAGCGGGAAGGCCTGCTGTGTTCGCCCGCCCGCAACAGCTCCGGCTATCGCATCTACGAATCCGACGCCCTGACTCGCCTGGTATTCATCCATCGCGCGCAGAACCTCGGATTCTCCCTGAAGGAGATTCGCGACCTGATCGGGCTTCAGACGGATCAGGATGCCGATTGCACGGCGATCCGCCATGCTGCCGAAGAGAAACTTTCGGTTGTCGAAGAAAAAGTTGCCGACCTGCTGCGGATGAAGGAAGCGCTGCAGGTGCTGATCGGCGCGTGCACCGGCCAGCGCCCGATTGCACAGTGCGAAATCCTGGAGTGTCTTTCAACGGAGGGGACAGGACAATGACGCGATCACGACGCCTTGCATTGGGCCTTCTTGCGGCCGGGTGCGCCCTGAGTGCGGTAGCCATCGTCACACCTGCCTCGCCTGCGGCCTCTACAAATCTCCCGACGATCGCGCTCGACAGCCTCAACAGCCCCGCCGGCGCCGGTGCCGCCGAGCCGGATCTGGCAGTCGGCCCCGATGGTACGGTCTACATGACATGGCTCGAGCCCGCCGACTCCGGTCACGCGTTCCGGTTCGCCAAGCTCAATGGCCGCACCTGGTCCGCGCCGCGCACCATCCGGAAAGGCAAGGACTTCTTCGTGAACTGGGCGGACTTCCCGTCCATCGCGGTCCTCGCCAACGGACGGCTCGCAGTGCACTGGCTGCAGCGCAACGGGACGGGAACGTACGCATACGGCGTCCGCATCGCGCAGTCGACCGACGGCGGCGTTCGCTGGAGCACACCCGTCACGCCGCACCGTGATTCGACGCAGACGGAACACGGCTTCGTCGCGATGTGGCGCGAGACCAATGGTGTGAGCGCGGTGTGGCTCGACGGCCGCAAGTTCAAGCAAGGCAGCCACGACGCAGGCAACGAGATGATGCTCATGACCACGACCGTGAGCAACGCGGGCGTTCGCGGACCGGAAGTACGATTGGACGAGCGCACGTGCGACTGCTGTCAGAACACTGCAGCCATGACGTCGGCCGGTCCCGTGATCGCGTATCGCAATCGGTCCGCAGACGAGATTCGCGACATCTACGTGACCCGTCGCGTAGCAGGGAAGTGGACAGCCGGCGTGCCCGCCCACAACGACGGATGGAAGATCGCCGCGTGTCCGGTGAACGGCCCGGCAATCGACGCACGCGGCAATCGCGTCGCACTCGCGTGGTTCACCGCTGCGGACAGCAGCGCACAGGTGAAGGTCGCGTTCTCCGACAATGCCGGCGCCCGCTTCGCGGCGCCCGTGCGCGTGGACGGCGGCCAGCCGGCCGGCCGCGTCGACCTCGTCATGCTCGAGGATGGCAGCGCACTCGTGACATGGATCGAACGCATCGGTGGTGACGCAGCCGCAGTCCGCGTGCGTCGCGTGAACCGCAACGGTACGTTCGGCCAGCCAATCACGGTTGCCAGCTCATCCGCTGCTCGCGCGAGCGGCGTGCCGCGCATGGTGCAGGCGGGGAAGGACGTGGTGTTCGCGTGGACTGTGCCGGGCAGGCCGTCACAGGTGCGCGTTGCGCGCACACCGATCGCGTCGCTGCGATGAACGAGCGCTCTCACATGGCGCGTCGTTCCATGACCCGTGCCCTCGCCCTCGCCGGCATTGCGTGCTGCGTAGCATTGTCCGCGTGCGCAGCAGCTGAAGAGGCAGCATCCGGCAAGGTCGAGGTCGGCGCACCCGCCCCCGCCTACGCGACCCTTTCATTGAATGGCGACTCCGTGTCGCTGCTGCAGCAGCGAGGAAAGGTCGTCCTGCTCAATGTGTGGGCGACATGGTGTCACCCGTGCCGCACCGAGATCCCGGAGCTGCGCGCACTGCACGAGAAGTATCAGGCGAGGGGTCTCGAGCTGATCGGCGTGAGCGTCGATGCCGACGGCAATGACGAATCGCTCAAGGCGTTCATGCAGGAATTCGAGATGACGTATCCGGTGTGGCGCGATCCCGACGAACGCGTGTCGGCACAGTTCCTCGTCATGGGCGTGCCTGCCACCTTCCTGATCGATCGCGAGGGTATCATGCGCTGGCGGATGACCGGTGCGGTCGCGCCGGGCGACACCAGCCTCGCCAACGCCATCGAACGGGCGCTCGCGGACGACTAGCATGCAGAACACATCCGTTGGCATCGGTATCGCATTCCTCGCCGGACTGCTCAGCTTCCTCTCGCCGTGCGTACTCCCGCTCATCCCGAGCTACGTCGGCTTCATCACCGGCATGCAGCTCGATGAAGTGCAGAAGTCACGGCGCATTGCGCTCGTGCACTCGCTGCTCTTCATCGCCGGTTTCACCATCGTATTCATGGCACTGGGTGCGACGGCGACTGTGCTCGGGCGGGTTCTGTTCCATTACCGCGACTGGGTCGGTCGCATCGGCGGTGTGCTCGTAATCATTCTCGGTTTGTACCTGCTCGGCGTGTTCAACATGAGTGCGCTCGCGCGCGAACGGCGGGTGCACATCGCGACCAAGCCGCTCGGCTACCTGGGGACGGTCCTGGTCGGCATGGCGTTCGCCGCAGGATGGACACCGTGCATCGGTCCCATCCTCGGCAGCGTGCTCACATACACCGCAAGCTCCGCCGACCTGGGCCGCGGTCTCGTTCTGCTGTTCGCCTATTCGATGGGGCTCGCGGTGCCGTTCCTGCTGGCTGCGCTGATGATCGACCGCTTCATGGGGTTGTTCCAGCGGTATCGTGGAGGACTGCTGTGGATGTCGCGGATCTCAGGCGTCCTGCTCATCATCGTCGGGATCCTGATGCTGACCGGCAGCATGACGATGTTGTCCGCATGGCTCCAGCAGTGGACGCCGGAGTTCCTGCGGAGCCGGTTGTAAGCGGTTACCGACCCGTCCGCGACTTCACCTTGGCACGTTCCGTCTGCATGCGCGTAACCAGCGCGTGCCACGCAGTGGACTCCTCCATGCCGTACCGCACGGTGATGTCCTGCTCGTAATCGATCGGGCCGTCGAACGCGTAGACCGCGCTCTCACTCTCCTGCTGCTGCATCCGCTGCTTGCCCCAGCCAGGCGTCAGCCCGACAATCGCCTCGGGACGCAGCGTGCGGCCCTCGTACATCAGCTGCACATCCTCCGGCTGGAATGTCACGTCCGGCTGGTAGCTGTAGAACGAGATCAGGAACAGTTCGCGCGTGCCAAATCCGCGCGATGCTTCTTCGCGGCGGCTCGCGGCCAGTGCATGGAGACGGCGGTACGTATCCGGCGCGAACAGGCGGATCACGCTTTCATTGAGCGGAGTAACCTTGAGCAAGAGCGCGCCCGTGCGGATCGCGACCGTCAGCTCATCCTGCTTGAGCGAACCGAACCCGATGGGGACCGTGTCCTTCGCAGGCGCGAGCGTCCTGGTCGTGTCGACCCGCGTGGTCTGCGCGGCTACCGGCGGTGTCGTTCCGCCCGACGCGCACGCCGCGGTCAGTACGACTGCGACCAGCAGTACACATCGTGTCGAAACCCGTGAAGCGATGTTCATTCGTCGTCATCCTCTCCGCGCAGCAGCGCAGCGATGCTATCCAGCAGATCTTCCGTACCTTCACCCGACAGCGACGAGAAGGGGACCACCTGGTCGATTTCGACGCCAAGCGAGCCTGCAACGGCGGGCAGCTGACGCAGCCGCTCGTTGCTCTTCAACTTGTCTACCTTTGTGAGCGCAAAGAGTGCCGGGATCCCCGTCTCACTCAAGTACTGCAGCATGCGATGGTCGTCCGGCGTGGGGCCCTGCCGCACGTCGATCAGCTGCACAACGCCGCGCAGATCGTGCGGGCCGCCCAGGTAGCCCTCGATCAGCGGGCGCCACTTTTTCCGCTGCTCCAGTGGCGCTTTTGCAAAGCCGTACCCGGGCAGGTCGACCAGGAAGAACGTGAGCTCCTCCGGCTTCGACGGGTCCGCCAGCGACGGCACGTCGCAGACAATCTTGTAGAAATTGATTTCCTGCGTCTTGCCGGGCGTGGAGGACACGCGCGCCAGCGCCGTGCGGGTGCGGCCGATGATCCGGTTGATCAGGCTTGACTTGCCCACATTGGAACGACCGGAAAACGCGATCTGCGGAAGCGTCCCCGGGGGCATCTGGTCAGGACGTCCCATGGCCCCGGCGAACTCGACCCGCTTGATCTTCAAGGCGGGTCTAGGCTTCCTTCTTCTTCGACGCCGGGTGCAGCACGAGCAGCGGCGGAATCCGCTGCGTTACACACTCCGGTGTCACGACCACCTCGCGTACGTCCTCGCGCGACGGGATCTCGAACATGACATCGCGCATGATCGACTCGAGCACCGCACGCAGACCGCGCGCGCCCGTGCCGCGATCGAGCGCCTTCGCGGCGATCGCACGCACTGCATCCGCATCGAACACCAGCCGGATACCCTCCAGCTCGAACATCTTCTCGTACTGCTTCAGCAGCGCGTTCTTCGGCTCCTGCAGGATCCGGATCAGCGCATACTCGTCCAGCGAGTCGAGCGTGACCAGCACCGGCAGACGGCCGACAAGCTCCGGGATGATGCCGAACCGCAACATGTCCTCCGGTTCGACACTGCGCAGCGGATTCACGCGGTCGAACACCTCGAAGGCCGGCACTGCGCCCACCTCTTCCGAGAAGCCTATCCGGCGCTGGCCACGACGCTGCTCAACGATCTTGTCCAGGCCGTCGAACGCACCACCACAGATGAACAGGATGTTGCGCGTATTGATCTGGATGTACTCCTGCTGCGGATGCTTGCGGCCACCCTGCGGCGGTACACTCGCAACCGTGCCCTCGAGGATCTTCAGCAGCGCCTGCTGTACACCCTCGCCCGACACGTCTCGCGTGATCGACGGGTTCTCCGACTTGCGCGCGATCTTGTCGATCTCGTCGATGTAGACAATGCCTCGCTCACACTCGGCAATATTGAAGTCGGCAGCCTGAAGCAAACGGACCAGAATGTTCTCGACGTCCTCGCCGACATAGCCGGCTTCCGTCAACGTCGTGGCATCCGCAATCGTGAACGGCACCTGCAGCACCCTCGCCAAGGTCTGCGCGAGCAGCGTCTTGCCGACGCCCGTCGGGCCGATCAGCAGGATATTGCTCTTCTCGATCTCCACGTCATCGAGTACGCCGTTGTGATTGATGCGCTTGTAGTGGTTGTAGACGGCAACCGCCAGTGACTTCTTCGCATCCTCCTGGCCGATCACGTACTCGTCCAGGATGGTCTTGATCTCCTTGGGCGTAGGAACGCGAGGTACCGCATCGGCGGCTTCTCTTTCCTCTTCCTCCGCAAGAATCTCGTTGCAGAGCGAAACGCACTCGTTGCAGATATAGACCGAGGGGCCGGAGATGAATTTCTTCACCGACTCCTTGGACTTACCGCAGAACGAACAGCGTAGATGTTTGTCGCTCGGCATGGTCTACCTCCCGGAGTTCTTGAGCTCCTTGACGCCTTCGCCGACCAGATCGCCACGATGCGTGACGACATGATCGATGAGGCCATATTCCAGCGCCTCGACGGGGCTCATGAAACGGTCGCGATCGACATCGTCCGCGATCCGTTCTGTTGTCTGACCTGTGTGCTTCGCATACAGCTCGTTCAGACGATGGCGGGCATAGAGGATTTCCCTCGCCTGTATCTCGATGTCCGCGGCCGTACCCTGGCCACCGCCCGACGGCTGGTGGATCATGATGCGCGAGTTCGGCAGCGCACTCCGCTTGCCCTTCACGCCCGCCGCCAGCAGGAACGAACCCATCGACGCGGCCATGCCCATGCACATCGTGTTCACCGGCGCGCGCATGTACTGCATCGTGTCATAGATCGCGAGGCCGGCATACACCGAACCGCCCGGCGAATTGATGTACATGTATACGTCCTTGTCCGGATCATCGGCCTCGAGGAACAGCAGCTGCGCGATGATGATATTCGCGACGTCGTCATTGATCGGCGCGCCGAGGAATACGATGCGATCCATCAGCAGACGGCTGAAGATGTCGTAGCTGCGCTCGCCTCGGCTGCTGCGCTCGATTACATAGGGCGGATAGATCGCCATTCGTGCCTTTCCGATTGGTCTGCGACGCAGGACTGCCCCGCGCCACTCTCATGCGTGTGAAGGACTGGCCCGCCGCAGTTACGCGATCGTGGACAGCGTCTTCAGGTAACCGAACACCTTGTCTTCCGTGATCTCGCGCTCGATCTCAGCCAGACGGTTGTTCTTCCGCAGTGTCGACCGGATCTCTGCCGCCGGACGGTTGATCCGCGTCGCCAGATCTTCGACCCTCGCCTCGACTTCGTCGCCCGTCGCCTCCAGGCTTTCCATCTCCGCGATCTTCTCGACCACCATCATGCGGCGCAGTGCTTCTTCCGCTTCAGGATAGGCTTCCTCGCGCGCAGCGGCCACCCGCTCCGCATCTGCGCCTTCACGCACCGGGATCATCGCCTCGACATACTGACGCACCATCGACTGCGGCACCTCGAACGGGTTCGCGGCGATCAGCTGACTGATCAGCTGCAGTCGCACACGACGCTCCGAATCACGCTCCGACTCCTTCTCGAGGTCCTCGCGCACCTTGGTCTTCAGGTCCGACAGCGATTCGAATGCGCCGACACCCTTCGCAAATTCGTCGTCGATTGTCGGATACTGCGCTTCCTGCAATGACGCCAGCTTGATGTGCAGGCGGTGCGACTTCGTGCCCGCCATCGCCTCGTCTGACGTGTCCGGCAGGTCCACCGTGAACTCGGCTTCGGTGCCCGGTGTCAGCGTGCGAATTGCATCCTCGATCGGCGGCAGTGCCTGCCCTTCGCCGATCACGATCTGGTACTGCCTCGCCTGCATCGCAGCAGCAGTCGTCGCATCATCCAGCGGCGTGATCTCGACCGTCGCCATGTCGCCCGCCGTCGGCGTGCCGCTGTCCTTCGCGCTCCACGACGCCTGCTCTTCACGCAGACGCTGCAGCACCTGGTCGACCTGGCCATCATCCACGACCGCGGTCTCGCGCATCACCGAAAAGCCACCCAGCGTATCCAGCTCGATCTCCGGACGCACATCGAATTCGACGTCGAATCGCAGGTCCGTGCCTGTCTCGTATTCGACGGTCTCGATCGCACCCTGCGTGATCGGCTGCAGCTGCTCACGATCCAGCGCCTCGCGGTATGCCGCAGAGATCACCTTTTCCAGCGTTTCCTGCTCGATGGCCTGGCCATACCGCTTTTCCATCACCTGCGCCGGGACCTTGCCCTTCCGAAAGCCGGGGAGCCTCGCCTGCTTCGACAGACGCTGGATCGCATCCTTGCGCTCTTGTGCGATCCGCTCGGCCGGGACGGTGATCGACAGACGACGGGCCCACGCACCCGGCTTGTCCATTGAAACGGTTATTTCGGCTGTCTGCGTTGCCATGTTCTTCGTCTGCTCAAAAATTCAGTAAAGGGGTCATGCGAAAGGGGGGACTCGAACCCCCACGAGCAAGCCCACGAGATCCTAAGTCTCGCGCGTCTACCAGTTTCGCCACTTTCGCGCGGATGGATCGGCCAAATCTAACAGGCCACATCAGGCCGATCAACCGAATACGGGACGACAGCATGCGCGGAACGGGCGTTCCTCGCCAGTCACGAACGGCTCCCTCAGCGTTCGCTCAGGGGACCCTGATGTTCGTGATGTACGTCGTGCCGCCAGGCTCGCGGAACAGCAGCGACACGATCCGGCCCGATGCCACCCCCTGCAGCAGACGCCTCGCCTCACGCGCCGTCGCCACCGGCTGCTGATTGATCGACACCACCATGTCGCCCTCACGCACGTCCTTCCGCTGCGCCGCACTGCCCGGCAGCACCTTCGAGACGATCGCGCCGCTCGTGAGGTCGTAGCCCAGATCGCGGGCGAGCTTCACATCGAGGTCGGCGACCTCGAGACCCAGCCCGCTCCGGACCGGTGCCGGTGGGCCGTTCCGCGGCAATGGCGCACTCGGCTCCTCCGCCAGACGGACACGGACCGTGCGGGGCTCGCCGAACCGGATCGTGGACAGCGTCACCGTCTCGCCGGGCTGGTGCACGGCAATGAGACGCTGCAGCTGGCCGACGCTCTCGATGGCCGTGCCGTCCACCGCGATGATGACGTCACTGCGGTTGAGGCCTGCCGCATGCGCGGGCGAACCCTCTTCGTAATGCTCGACCAGCACACCCGTGATGCGCGGCAGCTTGTAGACGTCGGCATCCTCCGGTGTGATTGCGCGGATGGACACGCGCAGCAGTGCGCGACGCACGTAGCCGTGCGCAATGAGATCGCGCATGACGCGCTGCGCGAGGTTCATCGGGATCGCGAAGCCGTATCCCTGGTTGTATCCGGTGGTGGTCGCGATCGCGGTGTTGATGCCGATCACGCGACCCTTGATGTCCACGAGCGGGCCACCGGAATTGCCTGGGTTGATGACTGCATCCGTCTGGATGAAATCTTCGATCTCGTAGTTCGTATCCTCGCGGTGCAGCACATCGAGCGGCCGCCCCTTCGCGGAGATGATGCCGCTCGTGACCGTGAAGTCGAGCGTGCTCGCGTCGTCAAAGCCGGGATTGCCGATTGCCAGCACCCACTCGCCGACGCGCGATGCATCGGAATCGCCGAGTGCGACGGCGGGCAGGTTGTCCGCATCGATACGGATGACTGCGACATCGGTCGACGGGTCCGCGCCGATCACCTGCGCGATGAACGTGCGCTTGTCCGCGAGCGACACCGTGATGCGGTCCGCACCTTCGATGACGTGGTAGTTCGTGAGAATGTAGCCATTCGACGTGACGATGAAGCCGGTTCCCCCCGAAATATCGGGCAGCGTCGATGCAGAGTCCTGCGACTGCGCTTCGAAGAACTCCGGCAGACTGCGCGAGAACCATGATGCGTTGCGCGCGGCGCCGCCGGAATGTTCGGCCTCGATGCGCACCACGGCCGACGTCACGGCTTCGGACACCGCGATGAATGCATTACTGAGTTCGGATGCGGGGCGCACAGCCTGTGCGGTCAATGCGCGCGACGGCTCACTCACGAAGAGCGGAGCGGGACGCGCACCCGATGCAGGGCGCAGCATTACGCCGGCAGCGGCAAGGCCGATGCTGGTCAGGGCAATACCTACGATCGCCGTTTTACGGCCGGTCGGTCCGTTTGGTGTCATTGTCGGGGTGAGGCGGGAGTCTGCGTTGCGCGCTACGTAAGAGTAATAGCCGCGCGGATATACTGGTAGTGAGGTGGGACGGCGCAGGGCCGGGCGGAGCCTGCGCTCCACCCGACCCTGCCTTCCGGGACTACTGCTTGTCGTCCACGATCTCGTAGTCGGCCTCGACCACGTCCTCCGGCTTACTGCCGGTCTGCGTGGTCTCGACGTCCGGCTGCTCGTTCATGCCGGCCATGTCCGGAGCACCCTGCTCCGACGCCTGTGACTGGTAGAACTGCTGGCCGGCCGTGCTGAATGCCTGCATGAGTTCCTCGCGAGCACCATTCAGCTCCGCGGGGTCGTCCTGCTTCAGCGCCTTCTTCGCGCGCTCCACAGCCGTGTCGAGTGCGCCACGCGCGTCACCCGTCACCTTGTCGCCCCACTCCTTCGTGTCCTTCTCGACCTGGTAGACCAGCGAGTCCAGCTGGTTCCGGGCCTCGATCTGTTCCTTCCGGCTCTTGTCATCCGACGCGTGAGACTCTGCGTCCTTCACCATCTTGTCGATCTCGGTGTCCGAAAGACCGCTCGACGCCTCGATCCGGATCTTCTGCTCCTTGCTCGTCGCACGGTCCTTCGCGGCCACGTGCAGGATGCCGTTCGCATCGATGTCGAACGTCACCTCGATCTGTGGCTGGCCTCGCTGCGCCGGCGGGATCCCCGTCAGCT
>JBBSJG010000025.1:0-23279 GCA_038257485.1 Longimicrobiales bacterium
ATCTCGCACTCGGCTGCCTTTGCAGCGGCTGCAATGACATCGACCATGCGGGCGAGGGCCACAACCCGGCGCGCGGCATCACTCGATGCGGGAAGCGCGCGCTCGATGTCGCACCACAATACCGCGCCATGCTGAACGGAATCCATCACTCGCTGCTCACCTGCGTCGAGGCGCTGCCGAACACTGAGCGGTGCTTCACCTACAAAGTGGGAGGCATGGCCTGCGCGTGCGGCGAGCTGTGTGCGCAACGAGCGCTCACGCTCGCGTGTCCGGCGGGCGGCCAGGCATGCGTTGATGCGGACATCGAGCAGTGTCGGATGGAACGGCTTGCTGAGGAAATCGGATGCGCCGATCTCCAGGCAACGGATGACACTGTCGATTTCGTCGAGCGCGGAAATCATAATGACGGGAATATCACGCAGCACGCGATCCGCCTGCATCCTGCGCAGCACTTCGATCCCGTCGAGTTCCGGCATTACGACATCGAGAAGCACGACATCGAACTCCTGCTCGGCCATACGCTCGAGTGCGCGCACGCCGTCATCCGCCGTTGCGACAAGATACCCGCGGCGCGCGAGCTGGCGCGCAATGAGGTCGCGATTCATCGGGTTGTCGTCGACAATGAGCAGGGAACCCCGGCGATCGTCGCTGGTAGCGTGGCCCTGCACGGCGCGGATCTTCGATAGCACGTCTTCTGTCAGCGCCTGATTGCGTGATACCTCCGGCGCCGCATCTGGCGCGCGTGTCGCAATACGGGCGATGTCGCTAGACGTGTCCAGCAGCATTGCCGCGGCGGAAAGAATGCGCTCGAGATCCGGCACGCTTTCCAAGTCGCCGCGCTCTTTCGCCGCTTCAATGAGCATCTCGCTGTAGCCAATGACCGCACTCAGCGGATCACGCAGATCCGCCCGGATCTGCGCGCTGTAGCTCTCGACGTCGCGCTGTTCGGACCTGATCCGGTCGGCGTCGAGAATTTCTTCGACCAGACGCAGCAAGTGCCGGCCGCTCTCCGTAATGCGTGTCAGGTCTGCTGCCGCTACACTATCATTCCTTTCACGCACGTCTTCGGTCAGCATCTCGCTATACCCGATAATTGCATTGATCGGAGTGCGCAGCTCATGGCGCACGAAGGCCAGGGCCGCGCGGCGCAGTCGGTTTGCATCCGGCGCCTCGCGCTCGATCTCCGCCGGCGTGACCAGCTCGGGCTCGGGTTCCAGATCGAGGTCACCTGAACCCCATCCGGCGTTTGACACGAACCGGCCGGCCGCAAATGCATCCTGGTCTGGCGTGCGCTGAACACCGGTCGGGCCGATATCGAACACCCACGCCAGAACGAGAACGACCGGAAAGCCGAGGAGGAGGAGGATTGTCAGGACATTCTCGGCGGCGTTCGTGTGCTCAGGGGCGAGGAGCGCGCTGAAGATGGGGGGTCCGATCTGGAGCAGGACCATCGCGATCGCCAGGTATGCGACGGCGGACGTGTAGACTTTCCGGCGGGATGCTTCACCGAAGAAGCGGGCGACGCGCGTTTTGAGCGGCTCGGCCATAGAAGGAAAGTCATGTGTTCGGGGGGACGACAAGAACCCAGAAATGGCAGGAATGAGCATGCACCGGGGAAGCGCCGGCGTCAAGCGTGATCCATTACTGGCATTCGTGCTTGACATTCGAAGGTCCCGGACGAACCTTCAGTGACCCACCCGTCCTGATCCACAGAGTCCCTACGAGGCATTCCCATGCGCCGTCGCACGGCCTACATGGCCCTGTCGTTCTTCTGTATTACCGCAGGCTGCAAGGACAAGGGAGCGGCGGCAAGCGAAGCTGCACCACCTCCGGCGGCTTCGGTCGCTCCGGACCTAAAGGCGATCGCCCGAAGCGTGGTCACACGCACTGTCGGAATCAAGGAGGGCGACATCGTCACGGTGATCGGATCACCGCGCGATCTGGAGCTTCTTGAAGACATCGTCATCGAGGTCCAGAAGGCAGGGGGTCGGGTCCTGCCCATCATCACATCCGAACGCATGGCCCGGATGTCGTTCGACGAAGTGCCCGCCAAGTATGACTCGGAGATGGGTGTCTGGCCGGCCATCATTACGTCGAACGTCACGGCCCAGATCACTATCGACGGCGTGGAAACGCCTGATCTCCTGGCGAACGTGCCGGCCGAGCGCATCGCAACGCGCAGTACGGCGACCCTTGAAGCGACTGCCAATTTCTACCGGCGAGGAGTGCGCAGCGTCGACATCGGCAACGGCATGTATCCCACACACGCCGCAGCAGCCATGTACGGCATTTCGCGGGATCAGCTCGCGACGTTCTTCTGGAGCGCGCTGAATGCGGACTTCGCGGATATCCGGACGAACGCCAGGATCATCCAGGATGCGCTCGCCAACGCCAAGGAAGTTCATATCACGGACGCAAATGGCACGGACCTGCGCGTAGGAATCACAGGTCAGAAATGGCGCGTCAGCGACGGCGTGATGACGGAAGAGAACATCAAGAACAAGGATGTGCAGAAGTATCTCCCAGCCGGCGAATTGTATAGTCTCGTGGACCCGGGCAGTGCGGAGGGCACCATCGTCGCGGATCATTATCCATATCAGGGGAAGAACATCACGGGGTTAACATTGAAGTTGTCCAAGGGAAAGGTGGTGTCGATGACGGGTTCTCCCGAGGTGGCGCGCCTGAAAAAATCATTCGACGCCGAGTCCCACCCCCGGAAGGCAGAGATCACGGTGCTCGACTTTGGACTCAACCCGGGCATCCGTGCGACCGCGGCAAAGACGCTTCGCACGTGGGTCCCTGAAGGAATGGTGACCATATCCGTCGGGAATGATGTCTGGGTCGGCGGGTCAAACAATTCCCCTTTCGGCGCCGGCATCTTCCTCGCCTCCGCGACTGTCACCGCGGACGGAAAAGTCATCATCGAGAATGGCAACATCAAACGGTAACTCGCGATGAAGCGCAGGACGGACCGCGTTCGCGCGGCGCTATGTAGAACGACTTTTGCTGCCATCGCTGCCGGGCTGTGCTTCGCGACCGCAGCCCCGGCGCACGCGCAGGGGCTGGCTGGCTTCAATCGCGGCAGCGGCAACGCGGGCGGAGGCACCACTGCGGTCGCGCAGTACACTCGCGTCGAGCTACCCGCCGACAGCGTGTGGAATGCGTCCGATTACAAAGCCGGATTCAACCTGACAGCCAAGCCCTGGCGTTTCAAACTGGGGGACGAGCTCGGCTGGACGTCTGCGGCGCGCTACGACGGCGACTGGTCAACCGTAACGCCCGAGTCGGCGCTTGCCGACAGCATCGTGCGGGATGTACGCGACCGGATTGCGAAGGGCGATTCCGTCATGGCGTGGTATCGCCTCGAGATGCAGGTGGACCCGCGTCTGGTACGACGACCCCTGACGTTGAGTCTGGGCTTCCTTGGTGCGGCCGAAATCTATCTCGACGGCGAGCTGATCTACAGCAGCGGTGCGCGCGTGAATGGACCGGCGGACGTCGCTCCGGTGTCGCTTGAAGTTCTGCCGATCCCGGTAACATTCAACAGCACGACCGCTGTGCTTGCCGTCCGCTACAATCTCGGTTCCCACGTTTCTGTTCGTAAAAACGTCTCCGATGATGCCGGTCAGTTTGAGATGAAGGTCAGGAACGCCGACGCGCTGCGAAGCGCGGCCGAGGATTGGCGTCACAACGCCGGCATGTTCATGATGATTTTTGGGGTGCTGACGGGAATCGGCTTTCTCCACATTCTGCTGTACGCGTACCTTCGCCAGCCCGCATCCAACCTGCATTTCGGAATTTTCGCGCTGCTGTTCGGCATATATCCGCTGATCGCCTACTACACGCTCGGACTGCGGGACATGCGCGTGCTGTTCACCGGTGGGCATTTCGCAACCGCGGCGCTCGGCCCCGCACTCTACGGTCTACTCGCGTTCCTGTATTCCGTTTTCTACGAGAAGCGGCCGCGGATGTACTGGTTCGCTGTAGCTGTCGGAACTGCGTTCGCGATCTTAGCGTTTGCAGGGCTCCGTGGTGCCGCCAACAACATATTCGGCGTCCTGCTCGTGCTCGTGGCACTCGAAGGCACACGGGTCGTAGCGCGCGCGGTGTGGCTGAAGAAGGACGGCTCGCGAATTATCGCGACAGGCTTTCTCATTACGTTCGCGAGCTGGGCGATCAGCATCATCGGAGTTGGGGCGGGCTGGAACGTACCTGCAGACCTGGTGTGGTACGGCGTCCTCGGGACCGTGATCTCGTCGTCGATCTACCTCGCTCGCAACGTGGCGCGCACCGCGCACGGCTTCCGCACCATGTCGCTCGAGCTCGCAGACTCGAATCGCTCACTCGAAGCGAAGGTTTCCGAGCGTACGGAGGCGCTGGAGACGCGAATGGCAGCAGAGCAGCAACGTGCGACGGAACAGCAGGCGATGCTCGACACGTTGGCGGATTTGTCGGGCGAACTGGAACTCGAGAAAGTCTTGCAGCGCGTGCTGGAGCGAGCGGTGGCGCTGCTCGGCATGACCGGCGGTGACCTCGCAATCTACGATGCGGAACGTGATGAGCTGGTTGTAGCCGCGAGCTACAACCTCGGGGGCGAGACGAAGGGCATGCATGTAAGGATGGGCGAGGGTGCGATGGGGCAGGCTGCACAGTCGCGCGCGCCCGTCATCATCAATGACTACAACAATTGGGCGGGACGCTCCACGAAGTATGATGTGGATGGAGGTGTCCTGGCCTCGCCGCTCCTGATCGGCGACCGCCTCGTCGGCACACTCGCGATCGCATCCAGCGACAAGAACCGAAAGGTGAACGAGGAGGACCTGCGTCTGCTGGCGATGTTCGCACCGCAGGCGTCAATCGCAATCGAGAACGCGCGCCTCTACACAGAGGCCGCCAAAGGGCGCAAGTATTTCGAAGCGGTGGTGCAGAATAGTCCTGTTGCCATCGTCACCGTATCGCTCGACGCGCGTGTGACGGACATGAATCCGGCATTCGAGCGCCTCTTCGGCTATTCTACCGACGATGTGAAGGGTCAGCTTCTCGACAATCTGCTCAACACGCCGGAAACCCTGGCGGAAGCGCGCGCTTATACGGATGACGCGGCGGGCGGCACGGCTATGATGGGTGTTGGACGGCGTCGCAGAAAAGACGGTACGTTCCTCGACGTCGAGCTCGCGGGAATCCCGGTCGAGGTGGATGGCGAACGCGTCGCGATCATCGCAATGTACCACGACGTGACGGACCTGCTGCGCGCGCGGCGCGAAGCGGAAACCGCAGATCAGGCAAAGAGTCAGTTTCTCGCCAATATGAGTCACGAGCTGCGCACGCCGTTGAACGCAGTCATTGGTTACAGCGAAATGCTTATGGAGGAAGCCGAGGACGCGGGCGATACCAGCTACATCCCGGACCTGCGCAAGATACACACGTCCGGCCGCCATCTGCTCGGCCTGATCAATGACATTCTCGATCTGTCGAAGATCGAAGCCGGCCGCATGGAGTTGTACCTGGAGACGTTCGACGTTGCTGCAGTCCTTGAAGAAATCGTGTCGACGATCAAGCCCCTGATCGAGCGCAACGGCAACACCCTAGAACTGACAATGGGTGCGCAGCTCGGCAACATGCGCGCGGACCAGGTCAAGGTTCGACAGATCATGTTCAACCTTTTGTCGAACGCTTCCAAGTTCACGGAAAACGGCAAGGTCAGTCTTGCGGCGACTCGCGAGAACGGCACCATCGTGATGGAAGTTCGCGACACCGGCATCGGCATGAGCGATGACCAGCTTTCGCGACTGTTCCAGCCGTTTACGCAGGCGGATGCATCGACGACCAAGCGCTACGGCGGAACGGGTCTGGGCCTGGCCATTACGCGTCACTTCTGCGACATGATGGGCGGTCATGTGGAGGTGAGCAGCGAGTCGGGAAGCGGCACATGCTTCAGGGTCACCCTACCGATCGATGTGTCGGCTGAACTCGGGACGGACAGCGTGGATGAGCCGCAGGCAGCCGTGAGTCAGCCGACGGCCACGGTGCTCGTTATCGATGATGATCCGTCCGCGCGCGAAATGATGAGTCGCATCCTGTCGCGCGAGCAGTACCTCGTGTTGGTTGCGGCGAGCGGTGAAGAGGGTCTGCGTATCGCGCGCGAGCAGAAACCCGACGTCATCACACTCGACGTGCTCATGGCGGGCATGGATGGGTGGGCCGTTCTCAATCAGCTCAAAGCGGATCCGGAGACGGCGGACATCCCCGTCGTTGTGCTGACCGTGATGGACGATCGCAATCTCGGCTTTGCACTGGGTGCTGCCGATTATCTGAACAAGCCGATCGACCGCGAGCGGCTGAGTGCAGTGCTGCGTCGCGTCCGCGCTGATGAGAGGGCAGGTGCGGCTCTCGTGGTGGAGGATGATCCCGACACGCGCGAGATGTTGCGTCGCATGCTGGAGAAGGATGGATGGAAGGTCGTCGAGGCCGCCAATGGCAGGATTGCCCTGCAGCGCATCCTCGAGGCGGAACCTGCGGTCGTGTTGCTCGACCTCATGATGCCGGAGATGGATGGGTTCGGGTTCATCGAGGAAGTCCGCAAGCATATGGAGTGGCGCGCGATACCGGTTGTTGTTCTGACCGCGAAGACGCTCACTGCGGAAGACCGCCTGCGGCTGGAGGGCGTCGCGCGCGTATTCCAGAAGGGCGAGCAACCAGGTATGGATGTGTTGGCGGAAGTTCGGCGACTTGTAGAAGCGCGGGCGGTTGCCGCCGGCGACAACTGATTAAGATGAGGTGACGAAGAGATGGCGAAGATCCTGCTGGTCGAAGACAATGAAATGAATCGTGACATGCTGTCGCGGCGATTGATCCGTCGCGGCTACGAAGTTGTTATCGGTGTGGATGGAGAAGAGGGCGTGCGGCTTGCGCGAACCGAACAGCCGAACCTCATCCTCATGGACATGAGTTTGCCGGTGAAGGATGGATGGACTGCAACGCGGGAGATAAAAAATGACGCAGCCCTGTCGAAGGTTCCGATCATTGCGTTGACGGCGCATGCCATGGCTGGGGACAAGGACCGCGCGATGGAAGCCGGCTGCGACGACTACGACACCAAGCCCGTCGAGTTCGACCGCCTGGTCGGCAAGATCGAGGCGCTGCTGGGCTCGGTAGACAGCGGCTGACGCTTCTACCCCTCGGCGCGGTGGGTCGCCCCAGGTGCAGCGCCGATGGTGAGCAGAAACGTTGCTCCGTCGGGGGATGCGACTGCGTGGCGGATGCCGGCGCCGACTGCGAGCAGATCACCCGCCTCCAGGTCATACTCCTTGCCCTCGGCGGAGAATCGTAGCGAACCGTCGAGGACGTGTACCGTAATCGGTCCCACTGCCTGGTGCTCCGCCATGTCGCCACCCGGGGCAAGGACGATCAGCGTAACGCGGAGCACGCCATCCTTGACCAGCGTACGCGCATTGCGCCCGCTGCGTTCGAGGATCGATACGTCATCAGCATGCGCTCGTTCTGCACTCAGACGGAACAGGTGCACATCGCCGGCGAGGGAACGGTCGAAGGTCGTCATGTCATGGCCTTTCTTTCAAAACAATAATTGAAGCGACCGGATGATAGTATTACCCGGTCGCTCCTCCATCCACAGCTCAGGTCTGCGCGTACGCACGCTTGATGCCGGCATTCCCGCGTTGCGGATGAATCCATGACGCGCTGATGGTTCATCATGACAACGCACCGGAATGCGGAACCTGACGCGGTTCGTCCCATCCTCATCACACCACCGTGCCGATCATGCTGCCCACCCCTGCAGTGATCGCCATCGCGAGTGCGCCCCAGAAGGCGACCCGCAACGCACCGCGCGCCATCCCGGCACCGCCCGCGCGTGCGGCCAACGCGCCGAGCGAGGCCAGGAACAGCAGGGAAGTAACTGATACCGCGACGACGATGGATCCAGCAGGAACAACGACCGCTGTGAGCAGCGGCAACGCTGCGCCAACAGCAAATGTGCCCGCCGACGCGAACGCAGCCTGGACGGGCTTCGCCTCGTGGATCTCCGAGATGCCCAATTCATCACGAGCGTGCGCCCCAAGCGCATCGTGAGCGGTCAGCTGTTCCGCTACGCGGAGGGCGAGCGGGGCGTCCAGTCCACGACCCACGTAGATCGACTGCAGCTCCACGAGTTCGAGGTCCGGCGTGTTCAGCAGTTCGTCACGCTCACGCGCGAGGTCCGCTCTCTCGGTATCCGATTGAGAGCTGACCGACACGTACTCGCCCGCCGCCATCGACATGGCGCCCGCTGCCAACCCTGCGATCCCGGCTATGATCACGCCACTGCGACCGGACTCGGCAGCGGCAACGCCCACAACGAGACTGGCTGTGGAGACGATGCCGTCATTGGCGCCGAGCACCGCCGCGCGCAACCACCCGATGCGGTGGCTGCGATGCAGCTCGGGATGGGTTACATGCTGCAATGGAGCATGACCTGGCCGCCTTCGTGCACGATCCTCAGGACATCCCCGCTCGGGAACGTTGTGAGCAACATATCCACACTCGCCACCTGACCGACCGTATGGGTGAGGTGGGCTCCTTCCGCCCCGGACATCATGATTTCGATGCGCTTGTCGCGGGGATCATATGCGACACCCCGGAGGATGAAGTCGGTGGCCTCATTCTGCAGCCCGAGAACGTCGCCGACCACCTCGAGGTCCATGCGTCGGCCCCCGTTGCGCGCGCTGAAGTCATTCAGTTCGGCAACCCAGAGGGCCTCGGCCGTCGTGGTCGTTGTCGTGGTGGTGTTTGCCATGATCGCCTCACTCAGCGTCGTTCGTGAACGGACTACCAGATCATTACAAAGTTGAGCGGGCGCCAGTTCAATGTCTGTAGGGAAACGGCGCGCAGAATGTAGGGCGGACCCCTGTCCTTCACTCGGCCTTTACGTCATTGGAATCGGTCAGGTCCTGACGGCCGGACATCGATGGAAACCCAGATTGAGGTAGGATATCACTTCGCTCGGACATGGGGGCCTCGTGTTTCACAACGTTCTCGTCCCACTCGACGATTCGCCGACGGCGGAAGATGCCATCGCAACAGCAGCCGACGTGTCGAGTCGAACCGGCGGCATCCTGCACATCGTTCACGTCGCCCACCAGTCCATGGATACTGCAACGACACTGCGTCGCAGCCGCAGGCTTGCTGAGACAGTGCGCAAGCGCTACGGCATACCTGTTGATGCCGAGATCGTTGCGTGTGACCCGCAGGTCCGGCTGACACCCGCGCTCATCGCGACGGAAGTGGAACAGTATGCAGCCACACACGCGATCGCTCTGATTGTGATGACGTCACGATGTCTCGGCGGCGTTGAACGCATGCGAAAGGGAAGCGTCGCGGATTCCTTGATCCGCATTACCGGGACTCCGGTTTTGATTCTGAAGTCGCCCACGCCGGTACGCGGGCTCGCACTGGACTTTCAGAACATCCTGGTCGCGATGGACGCATCGCCGTCAGCGAGAGATCTCGCGGCAAAGGCGCGGACGTTGGGTACGCTGTTCGAAGCTGACATCACGGGCATCGACGTCGACTGCTTTTCCCGCGCAACGGCGGCCGATGCGATCATTGCACAGGCGGTCGAGACCGGCGCGGATGCAATCGCGGTGGGCACGCGCACGACCGGCGAACTCAGGCGCATGCTCGTCGGCAGCGTGGCCGACAGGATCATCCGTGCGTCGCCGATCCCCGTCCTCGTGTGCAACTACGCGCCCGCCGCCACGGTCGGTTAGCGGATCGTATCCGGCCGCACGGGCGCTGGCGGATCCTTCTTTCCGCCAAACACGTGCACATCGATGTCGGGCGTGTACCGGCTGGGGTCGCGTCGCACGTCATTGATGACGCTCTGCATATCCACGACAGCTTTCAGGAACGCGTCGTACAGCGCCGGGTCCGTCATCAACTTCTGGATGGTGCCCTGACCGTTCGCCATGCGTTCGAGCATAACCGCGGCCGTCAGCATCATACTATCCGCCCTGCTCGTCGCACTCGCGAGACTGCGATACAGCGAGTCCGATTTGAGCAGCTTCGACACACTGCCATTGCCGTACAGGATCATCGAGCCGACCGAATCAAGACGGGTGACTGCCGACGTCATGCGCTGGTACATCGCCGGGTCGCGCAGGATGCGCCCGAAGGTGCCGTCCGACCGATTCACCGTCGTCAGTGTGGTCTGCAGCTCGTTGGTTGCGCCGACCATGCTCGCGTACAGTGCGTCATCCTTCAGGAAGGCACCAATCGTACCCTCACCACCGGCCAGACCGCTCGTCAAGCCACGGATGTCCGTAACAATCGTCATCGTCTGGTCCATCATGTTCGACGCCTGCGTCATGAACATGTCCATATCGACGGACTTGCCCATTGCGATTGTATCGCCACGCTGCAGGATCGCAGCATTCACCGTGCCGGGCTCGATGTCCACGAACTTGTCGCCCAGCAGGCCCTGCGTGCGGAAGAATGCTTTGGAATCGCGACGGATCTGGTCCTTGACCTCCTCCGACAGTGCGATCACAATGCGCAGGTTGTTGCCGTTGCGCTTGCGAGCGACCGGAATGAACTCGATGGTCTTGACCTGCCCGATCTGCTGGCCAGCGAGAGTAACGGGTGCTCCTTCTCGTAGACCCAGGACCGACGGTGCGAACGTGACGAGTTCGTAGCGCTTCGCGAATACGTCCAGCACCTTGCCGATGCGATAGGCGCCGTAGGCGAGGAGGATGGCTCCCAGAACGACGAGACCGGCAACGCGCGCCTGTCGCCATTCAAACGGACTGCGATGTAGTGATTCGGCCATAGTCAGCTCAGGAATGCCTTGATGTATTTGTCGTCCGAAGCCACCATCTCTTCGGCCGTGCCGTCAAAGACGATTTCGCCTTCGCGCAGCAGGTTGACGCGGGATGCAACGCGGAATCCCGCGCGGATATCGTGTGTCACGACCAGCGATGTCACGTTCAGCTCACGTTGCAGCTTGCGCACGAGGTCATTGATCGTGCCGACCGTCAACGGGTCGAGGCCTGCAGTCGGCTCGTCGTATAGAATAATCTTAGGATTCGTCGCGATCGCTCGCGCGATACCCACCCGCTTACGCATGCCCCCCGAGAGCTGGCTCGGCAACTGTGGCATCACGACCTTCGGATTCAGATCGACGAAGTCCAGTTTCTCCGCCACTGCCTTTTCGATCGCGACTTCGTCCATGTCCGTGTTCTCGCGCATCGGATATGCCACGTTCTCGTACACGGTGAGAGAGTCGAACAACGCGGCGTTCTGAAAGACCATACCGATCTGCCGTCGCATTTCCAGTGCCTCCTGGAACGACAGCAACTCGACTTCGTCGTCGAAGACAAAAATGCGGCCCTTGTCCGGCACCAGCAGGCGGAGGATCAGCTTGAGGATCGTCGACTTGCCGGAGCCCGATTCACCCGCGACCATCAGGGTCTCGCCCTTGCGGGCCTCGAGCGTCACGTCCTTCAAAATCTGACGGACGCCGAACGTCAACGATACGTTCTCCAGTTGGATGACCGCCTCGGTATTCTCCGGCACGACTTCGCGATCGTCCACCGTCTCCGCAAGCTGGTCACGGATCGCGGCCATGTGCGTTTCGACGTCAACCTTCGTCTCCCGCGCATCCGACACGAGCTCTGCCTCACGCGCCGAGTCCGCCGGATCGCGGGCTTTGCGACGATCTGCCACCCGCCGCACCTCGGCGTCTGCGGATTCGTCCCTCGTCATTGGCCTGGTCGCAAGATCACGAGTAGGAACTGCGTCAGGAAATAGTCGACCGCGAGGATCAATACCGATGACGTGACGACGGCGCTCGTTGCCGCCGCACCGACGCCTTCGGTGCCACCCTTGGTGTTCAATCCGTAGTACGATGCGGTCAGCGCGATGATGCCGCCGAATACAAGCGGTTTCGTGAGACCGGTAATCAAGTCTTTCGGAATGAACCCCAGAATGAAGCCGGACTGTGCAGCCGTGTTCAGGACGCCCTGCAGGAATGCATCTGCGCTGAGTCCGAGGCGAACGACCGAGATGAGCAGGCCGCCCAGGATGCCCACCATATCCGTCACAACCGTCAGAATCGGCAGCATCAGAAGTGCAGCGAGCAGACGCGGGGTGACGAGTTTCTTGATGGGGTCGGTGCCGAAGCTCTGCAATGCATCGATCTGCTCCGTAACACGCATCGATCCCAACTCTGCCGCGATGCCGGACGCCGCGCGGCCCGCAACCATGAGCGAGCACAGCACGGGGCCGAGCTCTCGAATCATGGACGCACCGACCAGATTGCCGATGTATACGTCTGCGCCGAACTTGCTCAACTCAACAGAACTCTGCAGCGCGAGCACCATGCCCGTGAAGAAGCCTGTCAGCAACACAATGGGGAGCGAGCCGACGCCGATCCGGTCCATCTGGATCAGCGTGTCGCGCCAGTAAAACGGGCGGGAGAAGATAAACCGGAAGGCGCGGCCAGCGAGCACGAAGTAATCGAGCACACCCGTCGCTGCACCTCTGACCTTCTCACCAAATCCTGAAGCGAAGCCTGCCATACCCCCCTTGCGTGAGGAGCGAGCCGTCGCTTTACAAGCCGCTGCCCTCACGGTAGTATCGAATTCAGATCGGCGAACGCCGCCGTCATACACAATATTCGTGCCGTATATGCCACTTGCAATGAACCGGTTGACACTGGACCGGGCGCGGACCCTTCTGGACGCTGCCCCCGACATTAATGTACTCGTCGTGGGCGACCTCATGCTGGATGTCTACTTGCGTGGCGCAGCCTTGCGCATCTCCCCCGAAGCCCCTGTGCCCGTGGTGCGGGTTGACGAAGAGTGGCGCGCCCTCGGCGGCGCAGCGAACGTCGCAGCCAACGTAGTGGCTTTGGGCGCAAGATGCACGGTCTGCGGGGTGATCGGCGAAGATCCGTCGGGTGGGCAGCTGCGGGCGGAGCTCGGGAGTCTGGGGATCAGCCACGCCGGCCTGGTTTCTCTGGATGACCGACCGACCACCGTAAAGACCCGTGTGCTTGCCAGGCAGCAGCAGATCGCGCGCTATGATCGCGAAAACGACGAGGACGTGTCTGCGGCCGATGCAGCGGTCCTCGTGGAGCGCATCATGGACCTCGCATCAACGGCGGACGTGATCGTCGTCGAGGATTACAACAAGGGCGTCCTCGTCCGTGACGTGATCGAAGGATGCCGCCGCGCCGCTGCGGAATTCGCCATTCCCATGGTCGTCGATCCGAAGTCGCGGTTCTTCTTCGAATACACGGATGCGACGGTGTTCAAGCCGAACCTGCCGGAGCTGTCTGCCGCATTGCGGGATCGCGCCTTGCCGGATGACGCGGCGTGGATGGAAGAGACCCGGCGTCGCCTTGGCTGCAGGAACCTGCTGCTGACGCTCGGCGACGAGGGAATGTCCCTGATGACCGAGCACGGTGAGCACGTTCGCGTACCAACCGTCGCACGCAGCGTATATGACGTTTCGGGCGCCGGTGACACCGTAATCGCAGTCGTCGCGCTCGCCCTCGCGGCAGGCGGATCGATGACTGAGGCAGCGGTGCTCGCGAATCATGCCGCCGGGATCGAAGTCGGCAAGGCGGGCGTCACGACGGTCACGACCGCGGAGCTTCTTGCCGCCGTGGCAGAACATACAGGCGTATAGCGTCGCCCTCCGGCCGCGGGCCGCACAACCTATCAACACATCCATGGAAGGAACTTCATCATGCCGGACTTGAAGCGTATACAGACGGACCTCGCACCTGCCGCAATCGGGCCGTACAGCCAGGCGATCATCGCCGGTGATTTCGTATTCACTGCGGGGCAGATCGCGCTCGACCCTGCAACCATGCAGATCGAGACTGGTGACATCACGGCGCAGACGGAGCGCGTCATGACCAACCTGCAGGCGATCCTGGAGAGCGCGGGTGCGTCGCTGGCCAGCGTTGTGAAGACGACGGTATTCCTTCTGGATATGGAAGACTTCGCGGCCATGAATACGGTGTATGGCGAGCATTTCGGTGAGCACAAGCCTGCACGTTCGACGGTTCAGGCGGCGAGGCTGCCGCGTGACGTACGCGTGGAGATCGAGGCCATTGCACGATTGAGCTGAACCAGGGCGGATCAGGTCGGAGTCGGGACGCCCCCGTCTTCGATCTGATAGGCAATCCCCCAGGCGCCCGGCCCCAGATGCGTTGCAATGACGGGTGTCACCGGGGTGATGATCACATCGCATCCGTGATAACGCGCACGCAGTTCCGCTGCAACCGCCGTGGCAACGGTGATGTTGCCGACATGAACGACGCCGAAGCGGACACGTGATCCGCGAGGTACGTTTTCTTCCACGATCTTCAACATCCGCCCCAGCACATTCGCGCTGCCTCGCACCTTGGCGTGAGGCACGACCTGGCCGGTCCCCGTCAGGGCAAGGATCGGCTTGATGTCGAGCAGCCCCGCCAGTACGACCTGGCCACGACCGACTCGCCCTGAAGCCAGCAGGTTGTCGAATACGTCGACCGTGAAGAGCAGACCGGACTGCGCGCGGACCCGCATCAGTTCCGCGGCAATCTCATCGGCAGTGCGACCGAGTTCGGCAAGCTCGCATGCGAGCAGCACCAGCAATCCCTCGGTCAGGGATGCGCCAAGTGAATCGATGATCCGGACAGGCGTGCCTTCGATCTTCCGCGCCGCCGCCTGAGCGGACGCAATCGTACCCGACAGCGTGGATCCGAGCAGCACCGCCAGCACGAGCTCGCCGTCCTCGGCGGCTGCGCGGAACGCGTCGAGAAACGCGCGGGGTGTGGGCTGCGACGTCGTGGGATGCTCACCGTTGCGCAGCCGTCCGACAAACTGCTCGGCGGTGATATCCACCCGATCGAGCAGCACGCCGGATTCGAAGATCAGCTGGAGCGGTACCACGTGGATGCCGTGTGCACGCACGACTTCGTCAGGCAGGTCGCATGCACTGTCGGTCACGATGCTGATCGGGCGTCGTGCAAGGCGGATGTGGCCGCTTGTGGCCGCGCGCTCGACTGCTGCGTGCTGCACCGACATGTCCTCGGCCTTGTGCGTAACCAGGGTCCCGGTCGTACGCAGGTACGCGAAGATATCCTCCGGAACGTCCGTGTGGATGTGGCACTTCAGCATGTCGGCGCTGCGGATGACGATCAGCGAATCACCGAACTCGCGCAGGACCGCGCGCACGTCGTCAGCGGCAGGGAGGTCAGCACCGCGCACGAGCGCCTCTGTGCAAAAGCGATACGTCTCACTGCTCGCCGGATACTCTACGCTCGCCGCACCTGTGAGTTCACCCATCAAGGGCACGTCGAAATGCGGCACGCTCGTCGTCATGCGGAACGGTGCTCCGTTCACATAGGCGGAGACGCCTTCGAACATGTGGAGGAATCCCTTGGCGCCGGCGTCCACCACGCCCGCGTGCTTAAGCGCTGGCAGCAGGTCGGGCGTGCGATCGAGCGCCACCTGACCGCGTTCGAGCAGGATCTCCAGCAGGTCCGTGAAGTCATCTGTGCGCGCCGCGTCCGCTTCCTCCGACATCTCGCGCATCACGGTAATGATGGTGCCTTCGACCGGCCGCTCCAGCGAGCGGTACACGTGCTCCACAGCAGCATGCATGGCGCGCGCAAAGCCGCGGGCATCCAGTTCACGAACGCCCTCCACATGCTCCGAAAACCCCAGGAGGAAGTGGGACAGGATCATGCCACAGTTGCCACGGGCGCCGAGGATCGAAGCCTCCGCGGCCTCCCGCGCGATCAGGGAGAGATCATCACTGTCGATCGTGCGCAGATGGTCTGCGATGGATTGGGTCGTGAGAGCCAGGTTGGTGCCAGTATCGCCATCCGGAACCGGAAAGACATTGATCCGATTCAACTCCGCGCGTTGCTCCTGAACGAAGTCGCAGCCGGCGATAATGGCTCGGCGCAGCCTCGCGCCATCGATGTAGTCAATATGCATGGGTAGCAATCATACGGGCGGAGTGCCCGTCGAACAATCATCGTGACCCGGCCCGGTTCCGACCGGCCTCCGGACTTGCGCACGCCCGGCCCCTATGTCAGCCTTCATAGCTGAATTGCGGGCTTTCCTGCAAGCCGTCATACCTGAACCTCGGAACCCATGAACACCCCACAATACATCTACGTCATGAAGGACCTGCGGAAGGTCGTGCCACCCAACCGCGAGATCCTGAAGGGTATCTGGCTTTCATTCTATCCGGGCGCCAAGATCGGTGTGGTCGGATCGAATGGCTCGGGCAAGAGCTCATTGCTGCGCATCATGGCGGGCGTAGACACCAATTTCATTGGTGAGGCCTGGGCGGCAAAGGGCACCCGAGTCGGTTACCTCGCCCAGGAACCCGAGCTCGACGAGACGCTGGATGTCCGCGGCAATGTGGAAGAGGCGGTCAAATCGACGCGCGACCTGCTCAAGCGGTTCGACGAGATCAATATGAAGTTTGCCGAGGCGATGTCGGACGACGAGATGACGGCGCTCATCGACGAGCAGGCGAGGGTTCAGGACGCCATCGACGTTTCGGGTGCTTGGGATCTGGACCGGAAGATCGAGATCGCCATGGATGCCCTGCGGCTGCCGCCCGGTGAGGCCAGTGTGGAGAATCTGTCGGGCGGCGAACGTCGTCGCGTCGCGCTCTGCAAGGTACTCCTCGAAGAGCCCGACATGCTGCTCCTCGACGAACCCACCAACCATCTCGATGCTGAATCCGTGGCCTGGCTCGAACGCCACCTGGCGGAGTTCAAGGGTACCATCGTGGCCGTCACGCACGATCGCTACTTCCTGGACAACGTCGCCGAATGGATCCTCGAGCTCGACCGTGGTGAGGGCATTCCCTGGAAGGGCAACTATTCGAGCTGGCTCGAGCAGAAGTCGGAGCGTCTGCGGCAGGAGGAGAAGCAGGAGAGCAACAAGCAGCGCACGCTGGCGCGCGAGCTCGACTGGATCCGGATGTCACCGCGAGCGAGGCAGGCCAAGAGTCAGGCCCGTATCACGGCCTACGAGGACCTGATGAATCAGGATGCGAAGGAAGCTGTCACTCGCGCCGAGATCGTAATTCCCGCCGGCCCCCGCCTGGGTGAAGACGTCGTCATCGCGGAGAACGTAACCAAGGCGTTTGGTGACAACCTGCTGTTCGAGAACCTCAACCTGCGGTTGCCCCGCGGTGGCATTGTCGGCGTGATCGGACCGAACGGCGCGGGCAAGACGACGCTGTTCCGGATGATCACGGGTCAGGAAGTGCCAAGCTCCGGCACGGTCCGCGTGGGCTCCACGGTGCAGCTCGCATACGTGGACCAGTCGCGTGATTCGCTCGCTGCGGACAAGACGGTGTGGGAAGAAATTTCGGACAAGCAGGATGACATCGAGCTGGGCAAAGGCGCCAAAATAAATTCACGCGCCTATTGCTCGTGGTTCGGCTTCAAGGGTGGCGAGCAACAGAAGAAGGTAGGCGTGCTGTCAGGTGGTGAGCGCAATCGCGTGCATCTGGCCAAACTCCTCAAGAAGGGCGGCAACCTGATCCTTCTCGACGAGCCGACGAATGACCTCGATGTCGACACGCTGCGTGCGCTGGAGGAAGCACTCCTGTCCCTCGTCGGTTGCGCGGTCGTTATTTCACACGATCGCTGGTTCCTCGACCGCATTGCGACGCACATCCTCGCATTCGAAGGGGACAGCCAGGTGGTGTTCTACGAGGGCAACTACCAGGAGTACGAGGTAGATCGGCACCGCCGCCTCGGGACTGACGCGGACCAGCCGCATCGCATCAAGTATCGCAAGCTGATCCATTCGTAACCCCCGCATGGGGGGGTGAATGTCGCCTGGTGGTGGCCCTGGTCTTCAAAACCAGTGGACGTGGCTAAAACCCGCGTCGGTGAGTTCGATTCTCACACACTCCCGCCACGCGTGCGGCGGCGATCCGCTGCACCTTCGGCGATCCACTGCTGCGTGCCTGCGATCTGGTTGATGTGCGCAATCTCGTGCAACCGACTTTCGAGCTGAGCATGCGTGAGAGTGGGGGCGTCCGCGTAACCCGGATGCTCATCCGCCATGAGCCGCCCGATCGCGTTGTCGTCGCCTTCCTGCAGCGCCTGGAGCCATTCGTTCATGAAGATCGCCAGCTTGCACTCCTCGAGCGCGCGCACGATCATCTCGCGGGGCGTCAGGTCCGAAGCTGAGGAAACGAACGCGAAGTCATAGGCCGGCCCGAGAATCTTGCGGAACGCCCAGGCCGCACGCGACAGGTGGAAGTCGGACGTCACAACGCGGATCGTCGTCCAGCCGTTCGGGGCGAGGTACATCTCGCGCGTAAAGTAGGCATTGCCGAGCGTGTCGCGCGCCAATTCCTCCAGCAACAGTGCTTCATCGGGAACACCATGCTCCCGCGCATAGGTCGCCATGGCTGCCGCTTCCGTGACAACAGGGTCCGGATCCGTCAGACCACAACGGCCAGACAGGATCAGGCGCGGGGCGATCCCCGCGTGGAACAACTGCACCCCTCGTTCGACCCTACGCGTCGCCACCTGCGGCAGCGCGCCATCCGCGCCGATGCCGCCACCCAGCACTACGATCGCATCCGCCGTGAATCCCGTCCGCGTGCGGACGCCGCTGCCAGTCACATCGCCTCCAGCTCACTCTTGAACGTTTCTGCCACGCGCGACCAATCATAATGCGCGCGCGCAAAATTGAAGAGCGTGTCCTTGTAACGCTCGCCCATCGCGAGCGCCACGGGTACGTTCCGTACGATGTCCAGGACGGTGCGGTGGGGATCAGGGCTGAGCTTCATCACGTCGATCGCCTCCGGAGGCAGCACGGTGCCCACAGCTTCGATGCTGGCCCGCATCCCTCCGAAGTCGGTGCCGAGAGGGAACGCACCCGCGGCGAGTGCCTCCAGAAATACCAGCGGTCCTGCCTCCTTCACAACGGACGGGAAAATCGCGGCATCGCAGCACGGGAAGAGGTGGTGCAGTTCACGATGGGTCAGGTATCCGGTGAAGACTACTGTGTCCGATCGAACGCTCCGACACGCCTCCATATAGGCATCCATGTGCCCGCGCTCACGCAGTTGATCGAGAAAGTATCGGACCTGGGTAAGCGACGTGCCACCCGACTCACCCTGCGGCGCGCGCTCCAGGGTGCGCCCTTCGTCGGCGATGTGATCGAGCAGTGCCATGTCGCCGTGCTCCATCGCCCACAACATGGCTTCGAGCGGTTCGCGGAGTGGCCCGTGGCCGACCAGAATCAGCCGCAGGTCCGGCGCCTGCTGAAGCAGAAGCGGGAGTGCTGCAAGCACACCCTGGATTCCCTTGGTCGAGATTAGCCTCCCCACATACAACAGCGTCCGACCGTTCAGCCAGTCGATGGACGAGAGCTTCTCCTCGACGTCCTCGTCCGGCGCTTTGTTGTCGTATGCCTGTACCTTCGAGAGTACGCCGTCGAGTTCCGAACCGAAGAGCGCGGGCCGCAGGCCTGCGCGCAGCGCCGCTGTCTGCCATGCCGTACGGCCACGCGGGAGACTCGCCAATGCGGCTCGCAACGACGCGATTCTCGCAGGACGTTCTGCCCTCGTAGCCGGCTCGAACTGCGTCGTATCCACACCCAGATGCAGGTCGTTGAACTTCGCTTCGAGGTCCTTCACGTTCGGCAGAGTCTGCCGCACGCGGGACCGCATCTCTTCGCCGTGGACAAAGATCCGTGCGGCATCCGTGAACGATGATTCCGCCAGGCGATGATAGCGCACGTCCCGCTTCACTGCGTACTCGAGCGCACTGCCATGCGGCATCACAGCGAACGGGACACCCATCTCAATGCTGACGCGCCGCGCCACCTGCGGCATCAGTACACTGTGGTTCGCATGCAGCGCAGTGATCCCGTTCTCGGCCACCACGCGCGCAAGTACCCGCGCGTTCAGGTCGATATATGACTCGATCTCCGCGTCAGTCAGTTCCACCATGGGGATGACGCGCGCGAACTCCTCGTATCGATCCCACACATACACGGGGATCATGTCGCCGAGGATGGGCTTGTGCAGCACGCAGTGGCCCCCGCCGTCAGGGTCGTGGAGGAGGGTGGACTCTACCGACCCATCCGCGAAATAGCGCCGATACTCGCTGATGAACGGATAGCGGGCAGGATGGTTCTCCTGCGCCATGAGATGCACCGTGTGCCCCTGACGGCAGAGCGCTTCGATGATGAGGCGGGTCCAGAGATTACTTCCGGACCCCTCCAGCAGGTAGCCGTGCAGAATACAGATCATATGCCCCAGTCTGATGCAGTTGCATCAGGACAAGCGCAAGCTTGCGGCCATCACGCGTCGGCACGGAACGGGAGGCCCTCAGAGAGACTGTCAATTGAAGGCGTGGGGCACAAACCGGCTGAAGTTGTCCGTGATCAGATGGCTCGTCTCCCGGATCCCGATGCCAGCCGCTACGCCGCCGATCACCCAGCTCCCGATCACCGGATAGTTGCCGTCGAAGGAGGGAAGCGCGACGGCCATTCCTCCTCCCACGACTTCTCGATCATGGGAATGACGACCTCCGGAATGGACAGCTGGGCATATCGACGGTGCTGGATCACATGCTGGACCTCGTCGAGACACAGTTCGTGCAGCTCGTTCGTCGCGGCCTCGATCACGTCGATCTGCGCCGCTGTGAACTCGTAATAGACCCCTTCGTTCCAGTAGGGACCCTCGTCCGTTGTATGGAAGACCAGGCCCTGATCCGACACGCGCTTCTCCCAGTCGGGACGGGCAGCCGTCTGCATGCGCAGCATCGATCAGCCGCCCGCCTTGCCCGCGGCACTGCCGCCGACCGTGTCGCCGGAACCCCGGTCCACGCGGTCTCATGACCGGTACGGGTGCTCATAAACATACGTGATTCCGCCCGTCCATGTTTCCCTGCGGTCACGCCGCGCATCTGGTCACCCCCTGATCCGCCGCATACCTTCAGGCGCATGAACCAGACGCTGAGCGGCACCGCCCTGGCGGGGCGGGTCCGCGCACAGGCCGCAGTGCAGATCGCAGCCCTCCGCGAGAAGACCGGTGTCATCCCGACCCTGGCTGCTGTCGCCGTCGATCCGGGCGACGACGCTTCATTGTATTTCGACGTGAAGGAACGCGCATTTCAGGAGGCGGGTGCGCACTTCCTGCCCCACATCCTGCCAGGCGATTGCACCACGGATCAGCTGATCACGCGCATCAACGCGCTCAATGCCGATCCCGGGGTCCACGCGATCTACGTGCAGTACCCGCTGCCATCGCACATCCTTTCGCAAGCCGCCTACGACCAGATCAGGCCGGAACTCGATGTCGACGGTGCCGGCAGCGCCTCACGGAATTCAGCGGGCCTGCGTTTCCGGCCGGCCACGGCAGAAGCCGTCATCCGATTGCTCGAGCAGCACGCCATCGAACTGCGTGAACGCGACGTCTGCATCGTTCGGGGTGATCCGCTGTTCGCGCTGCACCTCGCCGACCTCTTCGATGACGCGCACGCGCGACCCGCCATCCGCGACCTGGATGATGGTGACCTCGCAGCCGTACTCGGCACCGCCGACGTTGTGGTTGCTGCCACCGGTGTCGTGAATGGTGTGTCCGCAACCTCGTTCGCTGACGATGTCGTCGCCGTCGACGTCGGCTACTACCACGGTGGCGGACGCGGGGATATAGAGGCAGCACCAGCGGACATCGCCCGCATGCGCGCGTACGCGCCGCCGCGGGGCGCAATCGGGCCGCTCACTGTCGCCATCCTCATCGAGCACACCATCGCCGCCGCCGTCGCGACGCTGGGGACAAACGCGACGTGATGCGCGTGATCCTCAATCCCGCATCCCGGGGTGGCGAGGGGAAGCGGATGCGCAATGAGATCGAGCGTATTCTGTCTGCGCGCCAGGGTGGCGTCGAAGTGGTGGAGACGCAGGGTCCTCAGCATGCCGTCGAGCTCGCGACACGGGCCGTAGGCGACGGCGTATCGGTTGTTGTCGCCGCTGGCGGTGACGGCACCGTGCACGAAGTGGCGAACGGAATCATGCAGGCTCTCACCAGCGCACCCGGGGACGAACTGCGGAACCGCGTCGCGATGGGGATCATCCCGGTGGGGACCGGGAACGACTTTGTGAAGGTGGTGCCCGGAACCGGGTCACGAACGTCCGCCCTCGATACGCTGCTGCATGGCCGGCCCCGCCCGTTCGACGTGGGACTGGCGGAATGGGATGGCGGGAGGGCGTGGTTCATGAATGCCATGGGAACCGGCATCGACGTAGAAGTTGTGCGTCAGATCCAGCGTCTTTCGCGCGGCCCGGGCGCCCTCGTGTACCTGCAGGGGCTGCTCCGTGCGCTGATGAAGTATCAGCCGATCCCGCTCACTGTGACGGCGGACGGCGTGGAGATCTCCAGGGAGATCATGATCGCGGCGGTCGCGAATGGCTGTTGCGTCGGCGGTTCGTTCCGGCTCACGCCGGGCGCCCTGCCTGATGATGGCCACCTGGATCTGTGCATTGTGGGTGCGCTCTCGGTTCCGGCCCAGATGCTGCTGGTGCCAAGGATCCTGCGGGGAACCCATGGATCCAGCCCGAGTGTAGACAGTCGCCGGGTTCACACGGTGACATTGTCCGTTCCTCCCGGTGTTCCGCTCTATTTTCAACTCGATGGTGAGTTGCATGAGCATGCAGGCATTCACAGCATACGGGTTACAATTCAGCCGGCGAGCCTCCAGATTGTGGCTGCAGGGCAGCCGTCGCCGGCGGGGTCGCCCCATTCGAGATCGATGCACCAATCGATGCACCAGGAGTCCATTACGCGTGCGTAGAATATTATTTTTGCTACTGGTCGCCTTCGGCACTCAATACGACCGGGCGGCCGCACAGCAGGCGGGACCGCCGCAGACGAATCCGGCACAAGTCCCGGTCGGCGACAGTGTGATGCTCGCGGATACGATCCCGCAGGAGGACAAGAGTGCTCGCAATGCATTTGCACGCGCACTCATCCTGCCCGGATGGGGTCACTTCGCCATTGGTGCAAATCGCCGCGGCATGGTGTTCGTCGCGCTGGAAGGGACCAGCTGGTTCATGCTGATCAAGACCATGGGCAAGCTCAACACGGCGCAGGATCGCGTGGACGGGTTCGAGTCCGTCGCGCGCGATTCGCTCAACCAGCTCATGACGAGGGACACCGCCGCCGCGAGACGGCTTTCGGATGCCGACGTCTTTGCAGACGCCGTCGCCGCAAATCCGCTCGTTGCCGGC